>JAAHIA010000408.1 GCA_010671975.1 Leptolyngbya sp. SIO4C1
TCTTTTCAGCAGCACTCGATCACAGAAGCGAGGCCAGCGGTGCGATCGCAGCAGCGTATGCGCCGCGTCGTAGTGGCGCTGAATGGCCATCTGAAACTGTGCGTATAGCTCGCTGAGAAGATAAATCTGCTGCTCAAAGTGCGATCGCTCGGTAGATTCAACCGATAGCTGTTCAAAGGCTCGGGAGATCAGTCCCTGCTGATGCTCGGCCAGCTCTATCTGAGCCAGCGTGTTCAGCGGGTCAAGAAAGCGAGAGGCTAGCGTTAGCTGCCTGCCCGCTGCTAAGTAAGTCTTGAAACTCTTGCAAATCTGGGCTATCAGCACGTACCAAGCGCAGAGAAAAAAGACAGGCTCAGCCTTTGCCCAAAAAGAGAGTCCATTGACCAGCGCCGCCGTTTCGGGCAGCGGTAGCGCCTGTTCTAAGTTCGTACGGCTGATGTCAATCGCATTGAGGGCTATCAAAACGGCATCTGCCTGCGCGGTGCTGCGCTGATAGAGTTCGCTAACGGCGTATCGCACCTGACCCAGACCCTGCCAGCCTAAAATAGGCGAGAGGAAATAGCCGCTGCGCGACAGCAGATGATAGTGCTCAATCGCCAAACCATAGAGAACAGCAGGGTTTGCTGACGACGGTATCGCGATTGACGCTAGCTGACTGTCTGCGAGCTGTGCTAGCGCTGAGAGCAAGTCGGCCTCTGCCTGCGGCATCTCTTCTAGCAAATGCTGAGCGGCCAGACGCTCAATCAGCCCGCTCAGCGCAGTAGCGTACTCGCTTTGCTGTAGCTCACCTACGCTGCGGCTACCATCTAGCAGCGAGAGTAGCTGATAGAGACCTTCCTGCGACTGCCCCTGAAGCTGAAAGCAAACGGTTCGCCCAGCCTGAACAATCACCACGCGATCATCATGAAGCGCCAGTGTGCCCGCAAGGTAAGGAAAAAACATCAGCCTATTCCATGACGATAAACGAATGCTATAAAATCACAGCGCACCAGGGAAGCCGCCCATCTTTTGTAGGAAAAGGGCTGCAGGGGTAGTAAGGCGGCCAGGGTTCATAGGGCTTGGGATGCGGCACTGGCTTCGGTGGATAGGGCGGCAGCGGGTAGAACAGCGCCTCTGAGGTTGGCGCTTCAGGCGGCTGATTGTCTGGCTGATCTGCCTCGACTGCTATAGGTTCATCTATGAGCGATAGGCTACCCTGAATTGCGATCAGGTCTTCGGCAGTGAGCGGTTGGAGGTTCTCTAGATTGTTGATGGCTAAACGCTGAGTCATTGTCTTCGACCTATTTTCAAGAGATTTTTTTATCGCTTGGGCAGCTAAGCGCCAAGCTGTCCCCCATTGTGAGGGCTGCGCTCAAGCAGATGTTGCCAATTTGGCACTGATAGCAGCAATTTCTTTCTCTTGGCTGACGCTGAATGTCTGTCTTTCAGGTCTAATAGCTGGGCAGTCATCAGCCGAGGTAGCTCAGTGAGCCTATCAGCCACAGCAATCGCATCAGCTAGCCTTTCGAGGCGTGCGCTGCTGGCGCTGCTGCTGGGTCTGCCGGCTGCTGCTCAGCGTATTTTAGGAGATTTTGCTATGGCCGACTCAGCCAGTGAACGTCCGCAGCTTACCTACTGGCATGTTTGGACCGATGATGACGGCGTTAGCCATCAGACTCGCTGCCAACTGACCCAGTTTGAGCAAGAGAGCATGGGCGGTGACGCTGACCCGCAGTGGAACAACCGGCTCATGAGCGCAGCGGCGCAGATTATGTTTGCCGAGCTGCCGGTAGGTTGGACAGGGGAATGGCACGAGAACCCACAGCCGCAGTGGATTGTGCCGCTATCGGGACGCTGGTTTGTCGAGACAATGGACGGCACACGGGTCGAAATGGGCGTGGGTGAAGTTTCTTTTGGCGCCGATCAGAATACCAAACCCAACGCAGACGGTCACCAGGGGCATCTCTCAGGCACAGTGGGCGATCGGCCGGCGATGCTGATGATTGTACAGCTCAAAGACGAGCAGTGGATAGCGGCTCGACCTGACGCTTTAGCTGACTAGATTAATCTTCAAACACCGCCTATTCTGTAGTCAGGTTAATCAGCGGTAATTCGCCAATGTATATCCTGCATGGCACCTGGATCCCAGACGATGAAAAGGGCTTTATTCGAGCTGGCGGATTTTATCTTTGGGTCGAAACGCCCAAGCGCCGCGCCCTTAAATCACCACAGCGGCATCCCTATCAGCTCTCAGGCAAAGCGTTTAAGGCATTTATGGCTGAAACGCTGGGCCTTGAGCCATCGCTGCGAAATCAAAGCTTGATCCAGTCTCGCTACTTTCTGCTGCCAAGCGATCGGCAAGGACCGCTGCCTTCTCTAGAGCTCAGCGGCTATCTTGAAGCTAAAACGCCAGCAGAATTTGAGCTGCGCTACTGGGAGATTAGCTGCTGCCGGGTAGAGACTATCCTCACCACTTCACCCCATGGCCGAGTGACGCAGATCGTTGTCTGGCTGCAAACTCTGTATGAGCAAGTCTCAAACGGACAGGCAGACTATCAGCTTGGTGCCGACTTACTCTTTTGGTATCACTACACGCAAGCGCTACGAACGGTTGTCCTAAACGATCACTACATCCCAGCCTTGAAGTATCGCGATCGGTCTCAGTCGAGCAGCTCACAGTCGGCTGGCTCACAGTCGACCGGCTCACAGTCGGCTGGCGCATCGTTCGAAATCTATTCGGGCTGGCAGATTGTGGGACGCACCTATGAAGAAATGGTGGTGGAGTATCAGGCAGCCATGCCGCTAGCCTGCTGTACGGGGGCGGCGTCGCTGCCGGCTGAGCCAACGATCTACGAGCGCGAAACGCTGCTGCGGCACTTTTCTGATTGCTGGCTAACGGGGCTACTGACGCGTACATTCTTGCCACAGGTCTTCATGAACCGGATTAGCGGGTCCATGCTAGAAGACTGCCTGTCGGCCAGCGGTTGGCGCTATCCTCGGCAGACAGCTGCGAAGCTAGAACGCTATCGGCAGTGGCAGACCTGGCGCGATCGCATCTGCCGTACCCAGACCAACAGCTCTTTTTACCTGGGGTTTCAGCTAAAAGCACCGGCTAAGCCTGAGAAGCCCTGGGTGATAGCTTTCCAGGCCAGTCTAAAGTCAGATCCGTCTATGCGGCTCACCCTGCTAGACTACTGGCGCATGGAACCTGGTGCGCGGTGGGCGGTGCGGGTGCTGTTTGGCGAAGATTTTGAGGCCCAGCTGCTGCTAAACCTAGGGCAGGCGGCCCGCATCTATCCGCCGTTCTGGCAGGGGCTAGAAACTGATAGCCCCGTTGGCATCACGCTTTCGCTAGAAGCCGCGCTGGAGTTTTTGCAAGAGACGGCCTGGGTGCTAGAGAGCGCCGGCTATCAAATTACGGTACCTAGCTGGTGGACAGCTCAGGGCCGACGACGGCTAAAGCTGCGCCTGCAGGCGCGCACTAAGTCCGACTTCGAAGAGAAGAGCAAGGCTTACTTTTCGCTAGACAACTTGGTGGAATATGAGTATCAGCTGGCCATAGGTGATGAAGACATCACGCCGCAGGAATGGCAACAGCTGGTCAATGCCAAAACGCCGCTGGTGCAGTTTCGCGGTCAGTGGGTGATGCTCGACCAGAGCAAAATGCAGGAGATGCTGAGCTTTTTTCAGCAGCAGCCGAGCAGCCCAGAAACGTCGCTGTTGGGGCTAATGCGCCTGAGCGCAGAGCAGCCTGAGTTTGTTGAATTTGAGTGCGATCGCGACGATGCGCTAGCGGAGATGCTCGATCAGCTCAGCGGTCGCCAGCAGATTCAAGTGGCCGATGACCCAGCCCAGCTGCAGGGCAGCCTGCGCAACTATCAAAAGCGCGGCCTGGCCTGGGTGCAGTTTCTTGAGCAGCTAGGCATCAACGGCTGCCTGGCTGACGATATGGGTCTGGGCAAAACCATTCAAGTGATTGCTCGACTGGTGCAGGAGCGCGAAGCCTCCCAGGAGCAAATCCCCCCTACGCTGCTGATTGCGCCAACCTCGGTGATTGGCAACTGGTATCACGAGCTGCACCAGTTTGCACCGCACCTGAGAGCGGCGATTCACCACGGACCGCAGCGAGCTAAAACGACAGCCGATCTAGAGCAGGCGATTCAGCAGCACGACGTGGTGATTACCTCGTTTTCGCTGGCTCGGCGCGACAGCAAGCTGCTGTATGAGTTTCCCTGGCATCGGGTGGTACTCGACGAAGCGCAGAATATCAAAAATCCGCAGGCGGCCCAGACCAAAGCCATCGCGCAGCTGACCGCGCAACACAAGCTAGCGCTGACCGGCACGCCAATCGAAAATCGGCTGATGGATCTCTGGTCGATTTTTAACTTTCTCAACCCGGGCTATTTAGGGGCGCAAAAGCAGTTTCGCGATCAGTTTGAGTCGCCGATTCAGC
>JAAHIA010000409.1 GCA_010671975.1 Leptolyngbya sp. SIO4C1
GCTGGGTGACGGCTGGCTGGCCATGGCCTACACCGATCCGCAGAAGGCGGCCGCCGCCGTCGCGACCACTGCCGTACTGCGGGTACACCCTGCTAGGCCAGCGGATGAAAAGGCAGCAGCGCTGGAGCAGGTTCATCTCAACGGATTTACCCTGCGCCCCGCTAGCTCGACGGCCGCTGCCAAAACCGATGGTATTGTGCTCAAGCAGGTGCTCAACGGCTCGCTCACCCATCTTGCGATCGCGCCGGGCGGTCGCAACGCGCTGGTGCTGGAAGAATCAGAGAATGTCAAACTTGAATATGTGGCCCTGCCAGAAAAGTCTAGTTAGCTAAACTGTCGTTCGCGGCGGTGCTCAGCCGTCAGCATCGCTATTCTGCTGCAGACACCGAAAAATCTGCAAAGTCAATGTAGACATCATGGGGAGTTGCCCAGGAGGCATCTCCCCCACCAAAAAAGGTTGAGAAGAAAAGACCATCAATCTGTAAAGACTCCACCTGGCGAAAGCGCAGTCCTCCCTGGTCGATGACTAAGTCCCCATCGACCCAAACCTGGATCTGGCCATTCGAGCGATCGGGATCATTCAGCCTCACCACCTGCTCTAGCAAATACCAAACGCCCGGCTGAAACTGCCAGGCACCTCGGCCAATGGAGGTGCCATAATTTTCGCTTGTTGGCAGGTAGGCATACAGTTCTCCTTTGCCAGCGCGTCGCCACATCAGGCGAGTTGAAAACCCGTCGGTGCCATCAGGAATATTCCCGCCGCTAGCGCCGTCTCCACCAAAGAGACCGGGTAGCTTGCCACCCTTGACAAAATCAAAGTTCTCAGAAAAGCGAACATAGTAGCTCAGCCGCCGCGCTGAACGCGGCGGTAGGGTTAGGTTTGCATAAAACTGAGCGCCGCCGAGCGGGGCTCCAGTCTGCCGCGATACCGATGGGCTAGCTGAACCGGCAGGGTAGTGCACTCTTAGGATCTGGCTGAAGCGCCCCGATGATTCAGCTATCAGCTCAAGATTTTCAAATCCCCAAGATCTTTGAGGGCGAACGTCCCAAACACTCATCCAGTCCGGATCCGACCAGTCTCCACTCCAGCTGAGAGAAACCGACTCAGGTCGTCTATCTAGCTGGGTTGTGGAACTCACTGCCGGCTTGTGGGATGAAACGGCTGACATTTCAGAATGGCAGCCAAGCAGCACTGCTAATGGCAAAACAGCTACTAATCTCAGTGGCAGGGAGGAAGACATGCCAGGCTAACCCTCTATTAAGTTAATAGACCCCGCTTCTAGTGCCTTAGTTCTTGTCAGCTTTAGCCACTTCTGGCGGCGCTGGCCGGCTGGGCCGACGGCTGCCGCTGCCCTCGTTGCGATCACTCGAGTAGCGGCGTCCTCCCCCTTTGCCGCCGGGGCCGCTGCGCCGCTTCCTCGGACCACCACCGCCACCGCGTCGCTTTTTCCGCTTCTTCGGCGGTACTGCGGCAATCTGCGTGCCTTCTCTAAGGACCAGATGCTGCGCCTGCCGCTCTACGGTTAAATCCCAAAAATAGCCGATGGTTTTGCCGTCTAGATGGCCATTCAGCACAAGACGAAAGGGCCGCTGCTTAGAATTGGACCTCAGCGTTTGCAGGATGCTGATATGAATTTCTCCCACTTCCTCGGCATATTTGACCACTTCACCGCGAATGGAGAAATAGTCGGCCTCGACCTCATCGGTGCTGATTGGGGTAGGCGCGGCCTCAGCGTCAGCCTCAGTATCTGCTGCCTCAGTATCTGCTGCCTCAGTATCTGCTGCCTCAGTATCTGCTGCGATCGCGTCTGCTGCGACCCCTTCTGGCTCGTCGCTAACTGCTTCAGCTTCTGTCTCAGCCTCTGCGTCTGCGTCTGCCTCTGGGCTGCTGTCCTCATTCTCACCACCGAGGGTTTCGGGTTCCCATACGCCGACAATCTGCACATTAAGAATATTGTCTTCCTCGGCCAGGGTGCGCGGATAGACTACCCAAAGGTGATTTTGCTCAAGTTCTAAATGTTTCTTAACCAAGCTGGTCACGCGGCCCAGCAGCACAGCGCTGATTTTAGCGTCGTCCTGGGTCTCAATGTGGCCGCGATTGAAGCTGTCTTCTGAAGGACAGTAGCGTCCGCGCAGCAGCCCAATTGCCCGATACTGCATGGGCTCGCTCGGCGGTGAAATTGGCTGCAGGCGCGGTGGCTTTTCGGTTTTTTCCTCCGCTGCGGTTTCCTCGGCTGTGGCAGCTTCGGACGAGTCGGACGGGGGCGTCTGCTCAGCCGGATTGACGGCTTCAGCGCTAGAGGTGTCTGTTTGCCGGTCTGCTTGCCAGTCTGTTTGGCTTTCAGCTGCAGGCGGCTGAGCAGGCGGTTCGGTCTCCGGCGGCGGTTCTACAGGCGGCGTCGGTTTTGCTGGACGCTTGGGCGGCCCCATCAGCGTTGGACGCTGGCTGTCCGGAGTCGCCTTTGACGGCTGCTGGATAGACTCGTCGGGCGTGGATTCTGGAAACTCAGGGGAGCGGCTAGCTGCGGAACTCATCTATCTTTCAAACCTCCTCAAGGGAAAACCTGCCTGCTGTCGATTTGCTTTATGGTTGGCTACACCAAATTCAGCAACTGTTAAGAACGGGGCAATAGAAACGGGGGCAGTGCGCACTGCTGAGAGCGGCTCATCTAAGCGTCACTCATCGCAAGGGCAGTCTCAATCTTTACAATGCTTTAGACACGGCGCTTTAGACACGGCGCTTTAGACCTTTCTAAACCTTCCCACAAATCTCTAATCATATTCCAACGTTCTATCGCTCAACCCGAAGTTTTTCAGCTTTTGTTCTTGAAACCAAAGCTGATGTACAGCGTTGCCCCCGATAAACTGTTCGTCTCTGATACCTGTTATAGCTCAGAGTCATCGATAGAAAAAAGCTGCCGGATGGGTCAATCATCGGTCGAGTCGCGTTAGGGTTTAAGATGAGCAAGTTGATTTTTGGAACGCGCTGTGGGTGTCAAACGTAACCGCTGGCTCGTAGGGACTATCTTACTCATCGCGATTGGAGCGCTGCTGGCGCTGTCCTTCCTACCCTTTTTGAACGCGCCGCTGCGCAGTTCCCGCAACGAGTCGGCCAATGCCTCTACGCCAGGAACAGCGCCCGATCAGCGAGCCGAGCTAGAGGGGCGAGCCAATGGATATGAGCTGGTGCTAGAGCGAGAGCCCAATAACCAAACGGCGCTGCGTGGCCTAGTGGAAACTCGCATTGCCCTCGGTGACTTAGACGGTCTGGTAGAGCCTTTAGAAAAGCTCGCAGCGCTCAATCCGCAAACGCCTGAATACTCGGTCTTACTAGCGCAGACGAAGCAGCAGCTAGGCGACTTAGAAGGGGCGGCTCAGGTCTATCGCAGCGCGCTGACGCAGACACCCGGCAATATGGAAGCACTGCAGGGACTCGTAGCGCTGCTAATCGATCAGCAGCGCCCCCAGGCCGCAGTTGGGCTGCTGCAAGATACGCTGCAAACGGCTGGGCAGGCTAATGAGATTCAGCCGGGCAGCATTGATGTGGTTTCAGTCAAGCTGCTGCTAGGCCAGGTCTATGCCAATCAGGGACAGTTTGACAATGCGATCGCAGCCTATGACGCCGCCATTCAAGACACCCAAACGCTGCGCCCTGAGCAGCCAGACTTTCGACCGACCTTAGCCAAAGCCTTAGTTTTGCGTGAAATGGGTCAAGAGAGCGAGGCGCAGCCGCTATTTACCACAGCGCTAGACCTCGCCCCGGTGCAATTTAAAGATCGCATTCAGCAGCTAATTAGCGAAGGCGCTGCCGAAGCTGCACCAGCACCAGCCGCTGCGACCCCTGCAGAGCCCTCTACAGGAACTGATGACCCTTCAGGGGCTGCTTCTGATGAGGCAGCCCCCGGAACAGCCGACAGTGCACCATAATCGGCTGTCGCTACATAAGTATGGCTCTGTGAGGCCGCGTACTAGGCTGCGCCCTGGCTAGGAACCGTCACTGACTGCACCTGCGAGCCTGCTGGTCCGCTTTTGATCTGCTTTTCTTCCGCATCGACGGTGGAAAATTCGATGTGGTTAATCAGCGTTGTCACAAAGGCGAATAGCAAGAACGGTAGCGACAGCACCAAGATTAGGCCAACCGTCGCCAGAGCATAAATTGGTTGGCTCGCGCCCATCAGCGCCAGCGCTGCCGCCAGGCTGATAAACAGCACAATCAGCCAGACGATAATTTGACCATAGATATCCCCGAAAGTAAGCGTACAGACAAATCGATATTTTTGTGCCTTGTCCATAGTGTTTGGTGTAAAAGGACTGGATGTCTTCTCAGGATATCGAGCCCCTTTACCAAATGCACGATTTCTCAACAGACATTCAAGAATTGCCGTGACCTATCGCTATGTAATCTGCTACAAGCCTTATGGTGTCTTGAGT
>JAAHIA010000041.1 GCA_010671975.1 Leptolyngbya sp. SIO4C1
CAAGCTGTCGGCGACTGGAAATACATCCGTGCTGCCATAGCTATAGCGCCCGAATAGCCCCAGCCAGCTCAGCGGCTGCCAGTCAAAATTAAACAGGAACGTGTCGGCAGTAGCCGTATCCAACGGTGAGATTAATGCGCAGTCCGTTCAGCTAGGGTTAGCCTTTCCTGACTTGCTCAAGCCAGGTGCTCTGGCCACGGTCTCTTATCTCAGACCGTTTGATGTGCAAGACGGGCGCGACTTTCTCATCTCGGGGGGCGGCGACGGTGCGGTTCAAGAAGAGTGGGAAATCTCCTACCGCTATCCGCTGACTTCTAGTATTGCCTTAGTGCCTTCCTTCTATTGGATCAGAAATGCCAACAATTTTGGCGATAACCCAGATATCTATGTCTTCAACTTGCAAACTCAGCTATCGTTTTAGCTTTATCGTTTTAACTTAAAGAGGTATCCACCTAGCGGACAGGGCTATGCAAAACCTCAAAGTGATCGTTGTCGGAGCTGGCATGGGCGGTTTAACCACCGCCTTAGCCATGAGACAGGCCGGCTATCAGGTTGAAATTTACGACCGGGTGCGCGAGCTGCGCCCGGCCGGCGCTGGAATTTCGCTGTGGTCAAACGGTGTTAAGGTACTCAATCGGCTAGGGCTAGGTGACGAAATTGCCCGCATCGGCGGCCCGATGGAGCACATGGCCTATTACAGTAAGACGGGAGAAAAGCTGACGGCCTTTAGCCTGTCGCCTATTGTTGAGCGGGTAGGTCAAGCGCCATACCCAGTCTCTCGCACTGATTTGCAATCCATGCTACTGACGGCTGTCGGGCCAGATCAGGTGCAGCTCAACCAGCGCTGCGTTGCCGTTGAACAGACAGCTGACAGCGCTACCGCCATTTTTGAAAGCGGTCATCGCGCTACCGGTGATGTGGTGATTGGCGCTGACGGGACGCATTCGATTATTCGCACTGAGGTGCTAGGTCAGCCGGTTGAGCGTCGCTATGTCGGTTACGTCAATTGGAACGGGCTAGTGCCAGCCAGCGACGAGCTAGCGGCGCGCAACAGCTGGGATATCTACGTTGGCGATCATCAGCGAGCGTCGCTGATGCCGGTCGGCGGCGATCGCTTCTATTTCTTCTTTGACGTGCCGCTGCCCAAGGGGACTGAGAATCAGCCAGAGCGCTACCGTGAGGAGCTATCGTCGCACTTTAGCGGCTGGGCTGCCCCGGTGCAAACGCTGATTCAGCGCCTAGACCCAGCACAGACTAACCGCGTTGAAATTTACGACATTGAGCCGCTGGAGACGCTGGTCAAGGGTCGCGTGGCGCTAATTGGCGATGCGGCCCACAGCACGGCTCCTGACCTGGGCCAGGGCGGCTGTCAGGCGATGGAAGACGCCTGGACGCTGGCAAATTTGCTGCTGACGACCAACCTCGGCGTAGCGGATGCCTTAGAGCGCTATCAGGACAGCCGCCGAGAGCGAGTCGCCCAGGTGATTCGCAAAGCGCGCAAGCGCTCGGATATGACGCATGGCAAAGTGCCTGCAAAGACTCGGCAGTGGTACGCTGAGCTCACTCAAGAAGATGGTACAACCATCATGAATGCTATCTCTGAGACCATTCTGCTTGGCCCGATGAACTGATAGCCGCAAAAGCAGCCAAAGCGGGATACCTTGCCAGAAGCGGCCGGCAGGGTGTCTTGCGATCGCGCGGGAATCGCGCCAGAAAACCTTTTGCAGCCATAATAAAACCTCCAGCCAGGGCCGAAGGTTTCGAGGAGGAGACTGTGACCAGACGGCTAAGGCTTACGAAGCGTCTTTCCAATTTGTATAGGGATCTCCTTCGTAAGGCTGCACCCCAGTGTTGGGATAGGCATCATCATCAGGGCCGAAGATGCGAGCAACGGCTTCAGAGATATACTTCAATGCTTCATTGAGCCAACCTGAAATCTTCATAAGCTATATCCTCTAAATCATCCTCTAAATTGACAAACCCCTAAATCGACAGAGACCTAAACTGGTCGAGACCCAAACTGGCAGAGAAGCGGAGACCTGCACTCAAATTAGTCATGTTTCTCCAGCTATAGCTTCAGCCATGTCTTCAGCCATCTCTTCCAGAAATGTCTTCCAGCGATGTCTTCCCCTGCACACAGCTAACTTATGATTTTGATCATAATGTCGAGAAAGAACTGCTTGCACAACCGTCATTAATTCTTTACAGCTAGACTTTTATTGCAGCAAAGCGAAAAGTTTTGCAAGAAATCGCCAAATCCTTGCAAGTCAAAGCTTTCAGTATTTTATTGACCTATCAACAGCCGTCAGACCGCAGCTGATTCCCGTAGTTTATTTTTTTCTATGACTAGTTTGAAACTTTTGTTCTAAAAAGTTAATTCTATTGGTCAGCTCTCTTACAAAAGCAGTCTATTTCTGCTATTGATATGACAGAGGTAGCATTCAAGGGTTAGGCAGCCTAGACAGGTTGCATAGACAAGCTAAGTAGATGACCCCATTTATTTCGCAGATACTAAGGCCCCCTTCCGTCCCCCGATATTGGGGAATACTTCTGCTCAAAGCCCATGACTGGGGGTTTGGGGGCATTCAGAAGCTAGCAGATTTTTTTGTTCGTCTTAATAAATTATTAGGTTCACCTACTTAATAAAGACTGGAGACAGGACCATGTTTCGTAGAATACTGGTGGCCTTAGAGCCTGAAAACAGCAGTCGCGCTGTTCTAGACGAGGCGATCGCAATCGCGCTGCCGCTGCAGAGCCAGCTCAATCTGGTCTCAGTGATTTATCCGCTGGAGAGCGGCTACCCCAATCCCATGTATTTGAGTATGGACGGCTTCCATACGATCATTCCTACCGAGGCCTACCTCAGCTATACCCAAGACTGGCAAACCACGCAGGTTGACCGCCAGCGCTGGCTGCGATCGCAAGCAGCCTATGCTCAGCAGCAGGGGCTCACAGTCGACTACACACAGCCGGTTGGCGATCCGGGCCACTGCCTGTGCGACCTGGCTGAGCAGTGGCAGGCCAGCCTGATTGTCATTGGCCGTCGCGGGCGGCTGGGCCTCAGCGAGCTGCTTTTAGGCAGCGTCAGCAACTACGTCATGCACCATGCCCCCTGTTCGGTGCTAACGGTGCAGGGACAGGCTAAACCAGCGGGCGTGAAGCAAGCGTCTTCTCTTACCGCTTATTCCTCAACCGGCGCGAGCTGAATCGGCAGCTGACGACTCAGCGCCTGCATTAGCCGATAGGCCTGATAGTCGTAGAGCAAAATTTCCATCGTACCCGGCAGCTGCTCCATAAAGGCGCGACACTGGGAGAGGCTGAGCCCCGACAGCTGCGACAGCAGGTTGCCGGCCTCTAGCAGCATTTCGTTGTTCATCGGCGTCTTGGCCTCTAGCCGCCAGCGGCGCGGGGGCGTCATATCGCCGCGCTCGATGCGTCGCAGCCCGTTGATAGAAGAGAGCATATAGAGCCGATCGCCGCTGCTGAGCCGCAGCTCGTCAGCCGGCATTAGCAGATCTTCCCAGTCGCCAGCCAGCCCGCGCGTCTGCAGCAAAATCGGCACGACGCCGTAGCCGTAAGAGACTTCTGCCAGCAGCCGATCGCTGAGCGTATCGCCAGCTTCAAGCTGATATTCTGCCACTAAGATCGTCTGCTCGTTCAGTCGAAACAGACTTAAGATATTTTCACCAAAGGCGGCTCCAGCAAACGCTTCGGCCGAGAGCGCATAAACTGAGAAGGCTTTGGCCTGCGGCATTAGCGCAGCTAGATTGTCGCTGAAGGTCTGGTTGAGCGTGCGCACCACCGGCGAGAAGACGCGGTCGGCCATGGTCTCTGAAGCTACCAGAGCAATCTCTAGGTTGAGCATCGTGTCGTCAGTGACCGCGATGACGCTCTTGGCCGTCGCCAGATTGGCGGCTCGAAACTCCTGCAGCCGATCGCCAATCAGCAGCGGCACCTGCCCAACCAGCTCCGGGTACTGGAGCTGATGCGTCACAGCCACCAGCGGCTGCTTTAGCTCTTTGAGAATCTGGGTGACGCGATTGCCGACGCGCCCAAGGCCAACCACAATCACGTGATTTTTTTTCGGCAGCCGAGGACGACGGCGCAAAAACTCAAACCGCGAGCTGAGCAGCTTGTCGGCTAGCAGGCCAAAGACGCCAATCACCACCAGCAGGCTTGTGAGCGAAATTAGCAAGCAGACCAGCAGCACCCAGCTCGGCACTAGGCTAACGCCAAATCCGCCAAATACGTCACCATAGCCGCCCAGCAGCAAAATCGCCCCCAGCGAGATCGCTTTGGGCCAGCTCAAAGTGGGCACCGAATATTTCAGCAGCAGCGTGCCTAGCACCCACAGCGCCAGCCCGGTCGAAAACGCGATCGCAGCCACCCGTCGCAGCGACTGCTGTGTCTCTTGCTGCCAAAAGCTCAGCAGTTGCCGCCGCCAGTCGCCGCTGAGCAAGTCTTCAACCCAGCTGCCCATCTTGCGCACCAGCTTAGTCTTGCGCCTTTTGTGCGGCAGGCTGTCAGCGTGGCGCTCGACTTCGATGTAGGCAATCTGGTCGCCAGCGTGGACGCGCACGTGCGGCTGCCAGCGATGAAAGACAGACGACGCTGTGGTTGCCCAGCCTATCGGCTGTCGAGGCAGCCGCTGCGGCTTGAGGTTGAGCAGGCGACAGTGCCGCCGATGCAGCCGATGCACCGGAAAGTTGTCGTAGTGCGCATCGCCCGCTGCCACGGCTCGCTCGCTCACCCGAAACTGATAGGGACCAATCTTAAAGACGCTGAGAATGCCGTCCCCTAACCCCGCGAGCGCAAAGGTCATCGCCGGTAGCTCGGTCGCATCTAAGGCCACAAACCGCCCCAGCTGCTTACTCAGCAGCGCATTGAGGCTGTGGCGAGAGGAGCGCAGCACAATGTGCACGGCCGGATTGAGCCGTCTGGCTGCGATCGCAGTTTCCACATTGGTGCTCTCATCGCTGGTGACAATCAAAATTGCCCGGCAGCGATCAATACCGGCCTGCTTCAGGATGTGGTCGCGGCGACAGTCGCCCACGATAGGCGGCTCTACTAGCAGCGACGGCAGGTCATCGATCTCCCAGCTGGTTGGCGGCTGCTGATCGATAGCCGTGATGTGCACCTGAAACGGGTCGTAGCTAAACTTATTGAGATTGATGATGCTCTGCTGACCAAGGCTGCCCAAGCCGCAAATAATAAAGTGATCCTGCGCTAGATCAGGGTCAACGTAAGCACCTGGAATATAGGTATTCGGGCTCTTTCTAACGGCAGACTCTGGCATGGGCAACAGCAGCAAAGGGTGTGCTTATTCTAGGTGATAGCCTCAGCCAAATCGTGACGGCCAGCAGCTAGATACCGTCTTCAGGAAAGACCCACTTGGGCGGTTCGCTCGCGCGCGCCGCGATCTTTCTACGCACGGCTTCGTCAGCCATTTCTAGCATTTTGTCTAGAGAGGTCTCTTGAATGAACTTGGAAGCCTCCTCCTGATATTCCTGATTGGGGCATTCATCGCCAAGAATGCAGCCGTTGACGCAGGCTTCGGCACAGTTAATGTCAGCTGTCATCGATTTAGTTTGATAAACGTCACCATGTAGTCAAAATTTTAAAGGATTTTATTCCGTCGATCGGGATCGGGCATCACGACTCGTCGGCAGGAAACCTGCACCTTGCCAATTTTCGATATCCTATCTCTGGTCTATCTGACCGATTTGCTTTTCCTTCACATGAGTCATTCAACCAGCGATCTGACCGCCACTCACGCCGCGATGATGCAGCGCTGCCTAACGCTGGCGCGGCGAGCAACCGGGCAGACTGCCCCCAATCCGCTCGTCGGCTCGGTCGTGGTGAGCCAAGGTCAAATCGTAGGTGAAGGCTTTCACCCTC
Source organism: Leptolyngbya sp. SIO4C1 (assembly GCA_010671975.1). GTDB lineage: Bacteria > Cyanobacteriota > Cyanobacteriia > Phormidesmidales > Phormidesmidaceae > SIO4C1. The sequence continues at coordinate 5,899 of JAAHIA010000041.1, forward strand.
AGGCCGGGCAGCCCCATGCCGAAGTTTTTGCCCTGCGCGCAGCCGGGGCAGCCGCTCGGGGAGCAACCCTCTATGTCAATCTAGAGCCTTGCAACCACACTGGCCGCACGCCGCCTTGCACCGAGGCCATTCTAGCGGCCGGCATTCAGACAGTTGTGATTGGCATGAGCGATCCTAACCCCACTGCCAGCGGCGGCATCGAACGGCTGCGGGCGGCGGGCCTAACCGTAATTACGGCGGTAGAAGCCGCCGCCTGCCGTCGCCTCAACGAAGCGTTTATTCATCGCGTCCGGTACCGGCAGCCCTTCGGCATTTTGAAATATGCGATGACGCTAGATGGCAAAATTGCGGCTGCCTCCGGCCATAGCGCCTGGGTGAGCGGCCCGGCCGCCCGGCAGCGGGTGCATCAGCTGCGCGGCAGCTGCGATGCGGTGATCGTCGGCGGCAACACGGTACGACGCGATAACCCCAACCTAACGACGCACGGCGTGATGATCGCGCCCGACCAGCCGGCGCGCAACCCGCTGCGAGTGGTAATGAGCCGTCGGCTCGACCTGCCTACCCAGGCCAACCTCTGGCAGACGCAGACCGCGCCCACGCTCGTCTTTACGACTGAGGCAACGGCTGACCTAGCAATCTGGCAGCAGCTAGAGCAGCAGGGCGTGGAGGTCGTAGGTTTGCCCGCACTGACGCCGGCTGCCGTCATGCAGCAGCTCTATGAACGGGGGCTGCTGAGCGTCCTGTGGGAGTGCGGCGGCACCCTAGCAGCCCAGGCGATCGCACAGGGAGCCGTTCAAAAGCTGTGGGCCTTTATTGCCCCAAAGCTAATCGGCGGCAGCCAGGCCCCCACTCCGGTTGGCGACTTAGGTCTAGCGCGAATGACCGACGCGATCGCGCTTAGCCATCTGCAGCTAGAGCCGGTGGGCCCAGACTGGCTAATACAGGGCTATTTGCAGGCTCACCCCGACGCTTAAAGAAGCAGTCCCCGGCGCTTACCGCGCCGGGGACCCAAAAAGCTTAAATTCGTCGGCCGACCGGCCTAGGGTCTTTCTTTACTGCAGCAGCGTTTGCTCTAGCAGCTGCTGCTGCATCAGGCTGTCGAGTATGCGCTTTAGCTCATCTCGCCCTCGCAGTCCTTCAAATCGCTGCACCACCTGACCATGCTGCATAAACAGCAGCGTGGGTAGCGTCGTCAGCTGATAAAAGTTAGCTAGGCGCAAACTGTCGTCGGCGTTGACATCGATGACGCGCACCTGATCGGCCCACTCGCTCTGAAATCGATGCAAGATTGGGGTTACCATCCGACACAAACCGCACCAAGGGGCCCAAAAGTGAACAAGAACCGGGAGCGAGCTAGTCGAAACTTCTTGTTCAAAATGATCTTCATTAATGGTCATCTGCATTTGGATCGTTTTATCGCTAGTTAATTAAAGACGGCTTTTGGGATCATTGTAGAGGAAGGTTTCAAGCCAGAAAAGCCATTGATACGGCATTATGGGCTTCTGGTGACAATCTACGCAAAATAACCGGAGTTTGATAAGTATTAGTACTCAACTCTACAGCTGATCCCCATTCAGCTCCATTGTATTAATTTTTATACAAGAAAGCTTAAGAAACCGTGTAGAAAACAACCAATTTGATGACATCAAAAAATGGCGCAAATGTTTCCCGGGACAGCCATAGTTTTCCCTGAATCAGGCATTTCTGAGCTACCAGTTCAGTCTTTGAGCGGCGCTGACCATGTACGGATGTACCCACCAAAAGCCCAGCACAAAGGCAGCGATCCCCACGTAGGCTGGGGTTAAGAATTCCTGTAGCTTCAGCGTCTGCCGTCCCTGCAAAATTGCCCAGAACGGGATCACCGACGTCCTCGCCTTTACCGCTGCAAACGCTTCACCATAGCGCGCGCCCCAGCGGCGATCGCCGTGCCATACCGCAAACAGGTGATGGGCAATCAGCCCCGCCGAGGTGACTAGCGTAAAGGTAGTTCCCAGCCATAGCGTATGCGCAACGCACCAAATCACCTGACCTACCATCTGCGGATGGCGCGTGATCCGAACGATGCCCGTTTCGTAGAGATGCACCTGCGGCTTTTGAATGGCTGCAATCTCTAGCAGGTTAAAGGTTGCTGGGTAGAGAAAGACAAAGGAAATGGCCGACAGCCACCAGACCAGTGCCGGCATGCCGGTAACGCCCTGCAGATTCCACAGCTGCGCACCGTCATAGCGATGAATGATGAAGTAGATGATTAACGTTACCGCTAGCGGCAGGCTAACCAGTGCAAACAAAATGCGATAGGCCCTTGCGCCGATCAGCTTTTCGCCCTTCGGCCGCAGCGAGGCCAGGCCGCTGTGCGCGATCGCAAATCCTACCAGCAGCCCCACCATGATCCAGTGACTCGGAGTCAGCCAGGTAAAATCGGTCATTAGCAGTCGTCAATTCAAAACTCAAAACCTAAGCGCTTGCGCCTTAGCCTATGTAATGTAGCATTTGCGCTGCTCGTTAGCGCGCTCAATAGCCCAGCAGCCCGGCCAGCCCAACGGCAACCGCTGCCCCAATTAGCGTGTTGATGATATTCACCACGTCGTGCGTTAGCCCCGGCACCCGATCTTCTAAAGTGGCTCCAATCAGGCTCTCGATCGTGGTTGCGACAAAGGCTGCGATCGCGCAGATCACAATCCCCATCGGTGCAATCAGCCCAATGACGGCAGCAAAGGCCGCTAGCGCAATTGAGCCCACGACACCGGCAACGGTGCCCTCTAAGCTCACAGCCCCCTCCGTGCCGCGCGGCACCGGCTTCAGCGTCGTAATCAAGAACGTACGCTGGCCGTAGGCTTTACCAATTTCAGTTGCCGAGGTATCAGACAGCTTCGTGGCAATACTGGCCACCAGCCCCAGCGTCAGCCAGCCTACCCAGGAGTCTGACTGACCCGATAGCTTCAGCCCGAGAATCAGCAGCGCACAGAGCGCTGCCACCAGCGCCGAGCCCCAGACATTACCCGGCCCGCGCACGCCGCCGCGCGCTTCGGCAATGCCGGCCGCTGTCTTTTCTGCAAAGCCCACCTTCGTCACGGCTGAGCCCAGCGCAAAGTAGGCCATCACCACTGCAAACGCCTGCCAGCCCACCGCCCCCCACAGCAGCACCCCCAGCAGCCAGGCATTCAGATAGCCCATCGGCGTCAGCAGTTTCTTGGGTAGCAAGAATGCGATCGCCAGCAGCACCGTATTCACGCCTACTGCCACAATCCAAGGTTTTGCATAGATGGCGGTCTCAAACATAGTCGGTCCTCATTCTGGCAGCGGGTGATTCTCTCTATCTTCGCTGCAAACTGCCAGTTCGCACAGCAAAACAGAATTTTCCGACCAGCGATACAAATCTTTGCAAACTATAAACTCGTAGAAATCTGGCAGTTTCAGTTTGCTAGATTGAAAAATACAGTTTGTAACCGACCTCGGAGCGCCTGCTTTAAGGGCTTCCCAATACTTCACTTATGAAAAAAACCTTTGTCCTCGACACCAACGTTTTACTACACGATCCTTCTGCAATCAATCGGTTTGAGGACAACGAGGTCGTTTTACCCATCACCATCATCGAAGAGCTAGATCGCTTTAAGAAGCGGCCCGATGAAACTGGCCGCAATGCCCGGCAGGTCTCTCGTATGCTCGATCGGCTGCGGCAGCACGGCAGCCTGACTGAGGGCATTAGGCTAGATCACAGCGGCATCTTACGCGTGGCCCTTTGCCGTCGCGAAACGCTGACAGCACTGCCGCTAGAGCTAGAAGGCGACACAGACGACAATGAAATTTTGGCCGTTGCCCTAGAGCAGCGGCACCGCTGCGAGCGTCCGGTGGTGTTAGTGAGTAAAGACACTAACCTGCGGATCAAAGCCGATACGCTCGGCCTGGCCGCCGAAGACTATGAAACCGACAAGATCGATTTAGAAGGGCTCTATTCTGGCGGCACCGAAGTCCTGGTCGAAGCAGAGAGCTTCACGCAGCTGTTTCAGACCGGCTCAGTTGATCTGCAGGGCAAGTTTTATCCCAACCAGGCGCTGACGCTGGTCGATGTCACCAACCCATCTCATACGGCGCTGGCCTTGATCAACGCTAACGGGCAAGCCGTGCCGTTGCCCAAGCTGCCCTATCACGGCATCTCTCAGATACAGGCGCGCAACCGCGAACAGCAGTTTGCCTTTAACCTGCTGCTGAACGATGAGATCTCGCTGGTTACGCTGGTGGGCAAGGCCGGGACTGGCAAAACCTTGCTAGCTGTGGCTGCTGGTGTGCACAAGGTCGCTGACGAACATCTCTACAGTCGGCTGCTGATTGCTCGACCGATTGTGCCGATGGGGCGCGATATCGGCTACCTGCCGGGCGACGTGGGTGAAAAGATGACCCCTTGGATGCAGCCGCTGTTCGACAACTTTGACCTGATTTTTGGTACTCAGGATAGCTTAGACAAGCCGAGCCACTGGCGACGCGGCCATGAGGAGCTGATCGAGCGCGGGCTGCTAGAGATTGAGCCGCTCACCTACATTCGCGGCCGCACGCTGCCTAAGCAGTTTTTGATTGTTGACGAAGCTCAAAATCTCACGCCGCACGAAGTCAAAACTATTCTGACGCGGGCTGGGGAAGGCACCAAAGTGATTCTCACGGGCGATATCGCCCAGATTGACAACCCCTACGTCGATGCGGCCAGTAACGGGCTGGCCTACGTCGTTGAGCGCTTTAAGCAGGAGCCGCTGGCGGGGCACATTACGCTACAGCGCGGCGAACGCTCCACCTTGGCAGAGCGTGCCACCGAGCTGCTGTAGAGATTAGCGCGCCTAGCCTTTAGCTTCGGCCACTTGAATGAACGAGGTCCAAGTCGCCTCGCCGACAACGCCATCCGGCTCAAGCCCGATGTAGCCATCTTGAAAGGCCCTGACCGCTGCGCGGGTGCCTGAACCATAAACGCCGTCTACGGCTCCAGTGTAATAGTTATTCTCCTTGAGGAAAGCTTGCACAGCTTCAACCGCCGGGCCGCGAATGCCATAGGCTAGCAGTGGCGCGGTTTCTGGATTGTACTCTGTGATAACCTGTTCACCGGCATCCGGAGCGGTCCGTCTGTAGGCATCAATTAGGGCTTCCCAAGTATTCTCACCCACAAGACCGTCTGCTGAGAGATTGCGAGAGCGTTGAAACGTAATCACAGAGGACACCGTGCGCGAACCGTAAACGCCATCCACAATGCCGCTATAAAAGCCCTCACGCTGCAGGATTTGCTGAACGGCTTCGACCGCCTCACCGCTGCGACCCTGATAGAGCAGGGGCGCGGTTTCTGGTGAATATTGGTCAATCTCTATAGACGCTGGCGCTGCTGCCGCCGGCTCATTGACTGAATTCGTTTGTGCCATCGCCGGTTGTGGAAGTGCGATCGCGCTCGCTGTCAGCACAGCAGAGGCCAGTCCAAATTTCGCTAAGCGAGTAATGCCTGAGCTAGTTTTAAAGGTCGTCAAGTCCATTAAAGGGACCTCCTAAATCTGTCTTCAAATCTGTTTGACTAACCATTTCGATTCTTGGCTCGATTGCCTGGAAAGAACAGAAAATAGTTAAGCCAAAACAGCTATTTATAGTATCTTTCAAACCTCCATAGACCGACATCCTGCTAAAGTAAAGTCTCCCTCTCTTCCTTTCTTCCCTTCTCCCTTAGCCCCTCCAAGCCAAACCTCTACTCTCACGCAGTTCCCCAACGAGCCATCGCCCAGCCGCTCAGCCAGCCTAGCGCGCTTCCTAAGAGTAGCGGAATCACAAACCCAACAACCTGTGCAGCCGGTATAAACGACTCTAATGACACCATCAGATAGAGTGCCAATCCCCAAATTAGGGTGCCGCTAATGCCAACCGCCAGCGACCAGGCGCTAGCAGAAGCGACCCGGCGACGCAAAATCAGCCATTGGGTTACGCCCACGACTACGGCTGTGACGAGGGCGCAGAGGATCAACAGCGTCAAAACCTGTCTGGGATTTTCTAAGACATTCAAGCGAACGCCATAGAATGCGAACCGAACGATACCATAAATGATGGCAGCACCGATGAGGATGCCGGCCGCTGTGAGACCTAGCCAGCGCCCGACTGACTTAGCCCCCTGATTGGGCAGCATCCGATGCTGGACCCAGGCACCGGGTAGCCAGAACAGTAAAACTGCGATTGAGAGATAGGATGTCATGGCTGCGCTCTATATCTTCAGCTTGGCAAACACCGCTTTAAGCGTTTGGGCCGACTGCTGCAGTGCCTGCACCTCCCGTGAACTCAGCCTGAGATTAACCGTCTTAATCACGCCTTGCTCACTGACGACCGAGGGCAGACTCAGGCAAATGTCTTGGATGTCGTAGAAATTTTGCACTAGGCTGCTGACAGTTAAAATGCGCTCCTGCCCGCGTAAGATTGCTTTGACAATATGGGTCACCGCTAAGCCAATCGCATAGGCAGTAAAGCCTTTGCGTTGAATAATCTCATAGGCAGCATTTTTTACCTGCTCAAAGAGCGTTGTTAGCTCAGCTTGGGCCTCAGCCGACAGCGCTTGCCAATCTGTTTGCAACAGTTTTGCCCCCCCGACATGGGCCGTGCTCCAAACCGGTACTTCGCTATCACCATGCTCACCGATGATATAGGCATGGACGCTGCGCGGATCGACGCCTAGCCGATAGGCGAGCACCGAGCGAAATCGAGCCGTATCTAAAACCGTGCCAGAGCCAATCACGCGAGCGCTCGGAAATCCAGAAAGCCGCAGCGTCACGGTGGTCATAATATCGACCGGATTGCTGACCACCAGCAAGACAGCGCCTGGGCAATAGTCAACCACAGAGGGCAAGATCTGCTGGAAAATCTCCACGTTGCGCTCAACTAGCGACAGCCGACTTTCGCCCGGCTGCTGTGCCGCCCCGGCCGTAATTATCACCACATCGGCGTTGCGACCGACATCGGCTACCGTGCCAGCCTGGATATTTGTAGGAGAGATGAAGGGAATCCCGTGAGCTAGGTCCATCACCTCGCCAACGACGCGCTCAGTAGCTACATCCTGCAGCACCAGCTCGTCAAAGCAGTCTTGGATAATCAGCGAGTAGGCACAGGCCATCCCAACCTGTCCCGCGCCGATAATCACACCTTTGCGCGGGCGGATGGAGGTGGCCTGCTCGGCATCAGGGTTAGGGGTGAAGAGCGTATTCAGCATGGTTGAGCCTAAAATGGCCACTGCCAGTCGCGCATCGCCTGCTGGTCGATACCGTTTGTCGTGGCATAGTCTAGATGATCGATAATCTGATTCTGCATTCGCTCTTTCACATAGGCGGCAGCAGAGCCCAGCTTGGGCACGCGATTGATCACATCAATCACGAGGTTAAACCGATCAATCTGATTGCGAATCGCCAGCTCTAGCGGCGTGTTGATGTTGCCTTTCTCTTTATAGCCGCGTACGTGAATCCGATCCTGGTTGCTGCGACGGTAGACCAGCTTGTGGATCAGCCAGGGATAGCCGTGGAAGTTGAAAATCACCGGCTTGTCTTTAGTAAAGAGCGAGTCAAAGTCGCGATCGCTCAGCCCGTGCGGATGCTCGCTCTCAGAAATCAGCTTGTAAAGATCCACCACATTGACAAAGCGCACCTTCAGCCAGGGAAACTCCTCGCGCAGGATGGCCGTGGCCGCCAGCGATTCCATGGTTGGAATGTCGCCACAGCAGGCCATAATTACGTCTGGGTCGTCTGGCTCCTTACCGCAGTCGTCATTGCTAGCCCAGTCCCAAATGCCAATCCCTTTTGTACAGTGCTTAACCGCCTGCTCCATCGTGAGATACTGCAGGTGGGGCTGCTTGTCTGCAATAATCACATTTACATAGTCTTTACTGCGCAGGCAGTGATCGGCTACTGAGAGCAGGCAGTTGGCATCGGGCGGCAGATAGATGCGGGTCACATCTGGACTTTTGTTCGTCACTAGGTCGATAAAGCCAGGGTCCTGGTGGCTAAAGCCGTTGTGGTCCTGTCGCCACACCACCGAAGAGAGTAAAATATTCAGCGAAGAAATCGACGCCCGCCAGGGCACCTCATTCTTGCAAATGTCTAACCATTTCGCATGCTGGTTAAACATCGAGTCAACCACGTGAATAAATGCCTCGTAGCTGTGGAAAAGGCCATGTCGCCCGGTCAGCAGATAGCCCTCCAGCCAGCCCTGCAGCGTATGCTCGCTGAGCATTTCCATCACTCGCCCGTCGCGAGCTAGCTCGCCGCCGTCAAGGTCTTCGGGCAAAAGATCGGCCATCCAGGTTTTCTTCGTTACCTCATAGACCGCACTTAGCCGATTGGAGGCCGTTTCATCTGGCCCAAACAGGCGGAAGTTGGTCATATTCTGGGCAATCACATCGCGCAAAAACTCGCCGAGCACGCCGGTATTGCCCACAATCGCCTTGCCCGGCGCTTCCATCTCGACTGCATAGTGGCGAAAATCAGGTAGATTCAAATCGCGGCGCAGCAGCCCACCGTTGGCCACCGGGTTGGCGCTCATGCGGCGAGTGCCCGTGGGCGCGAGCGCCTTAAGCTCAGGAATCAGCTTGCCAGCGTCGTCAAACAGCTCCTCGGGCCGATAGCTGCGCAGCCAGTTTTCCAACAGCCGCAGATGCTCTGGGTTCTTATGCACGTTGCTGGTTGGCACTTGATGCGCCCGCCAGAAATTTTCCACCTTATGTCCATCTACCGACTCTGGCCCGGTCCAGCCCTTGGGCGTGCGCAGAATGATCATCGGCCAGCGAGGGCGCTGCGCCTGGCTTGAGCGTCTAGCGTCCTGCTGAATCTGGCGAATCTCGGTGATGCAGGTCTCTAGCACCTCGGCCATCCGCTGATGGGTCGGCATTGGGTCTTCGCCAGCCACCACATAGGGATGATAGCCATAGCCGCGAAACAGCAGCTCTAGCTCCTCATCTGAAATTCGCGACAAAATCGTGGGATTGGCAATCTTGTAGCCATTCAGGTGCAAAATTGGCAGCACTGCGCCATCGCGAATTGGGTTCAAAAACTTATTAGAATGCCAGGCCGTGGCTAGCGGTCCGGTCTCTGCTTCACCATCGCCCACCACGGCTGCGGTGATCAGATCGGGCTGGTCATAGACCGAACCGTAGGCGTGAGAAAGGCTGTAGCCCAGCTCGCCCCCTTCATGGATAGAGCCTGGCGTCTCTGGCGTACAGTGGCTGCCAATATGGCCTGGAAAGGAAAACTGCTTGAAGAACTTCTGTAGCCCTTTAGCATCTTCGCTCTTGTTTGGATAAATCTCTGAGTAGGTGCCTTCGAGATAGACCGGACCGAGCACGCCCGGCGCCCCGTGGCCGGGGCCGGCTATATAGATCATATTGAGATCGTACTTTTTAATTAGCCGGTTGAGATGCACATAGATAAAGCTGAGACCGGGGCTGCTGCCCCAGTGACCGAGCAGACGCTGCTTCACATGGTGCGACTGCAGCGGTGCTTTTAGCAGCGGATTGTCTTGTAAGTAGATCATGCCGACGGCCAGGTAGTTGCAGGCGCGCCAATAGGCATTGAGCTTTTGCAGCTCATCGTCAGCTAGCGGGCTGTGGATATCTAGAGCGGCAGCTTGAGTCATGATGAGTCACCTCTGCGGTCAGCCAATGTCTTAAGGATGCAGATCGTTTCTTAACGCTGCGTAAAGATTAGAGAATTTTTTTAGATTTATGACTGCCTTCAACTTGCAGATTTTTAATGCTGATGAACTCTATCAATCGGTAGGTGCAGTCAAACACGCTAAGGTAGGGAAAGCTTGCTACTTGTTTTGCTATGACTTCACCCGGCCCTCTCGATCAGGATCTCAAGCGCTTAAGGGCACTGCGATCGCACTTGCTTAAGCTCCACAAAGCGCTGTTAGATTCAGAGCGGGTGCTCTATGAGCGCGAGCACGGGCCTATCAAAAATAGTGGCGAATTCTTCCAGCTGGTGATCAGCCACGATGCCTTTGACTGGCTGCGACCCATTTCTAAATTTATCGTTCAGATTGACGAATACCTCGACCCAAAAGTTGAGTCAGAAAATCCAGTCGAAGGCGCTGCGATCTTGCTTGAAAAAGCCCGGCTGATGCTCAAGCCGGCAGAAGCTTCTTCTACGCCGTTAGGCAGCCACTACTTTCAAGCCATTCAGCGCGATCCGAATATTGCCCTGATGCATGCGGAGATGTCGCAGCTGCTGAGGGAGAGATAGAGATGAAGAAGATGGGGGAGATAGGGAGGGGGAGATGTTTGCTGAGAAAGCTCTCCGCGCCTCCCGCTCTCTATGTCCCTGTGTCTTTCGCGCAGCGCTAACAGTTCACTGAGTGCTGCAGCTGGGAAACTGAGCTATCAGTCTACCTGCGTCAGAGTCTCCCAAAGCGTGATCATCTCACGCAGGTCGGGGGGCAGGTTCTCCACTTCTAGGTCGATGTAATCGACGCTGGCATAGGGGGTTTGCAAACGAGTGGTTGGATAGTCAGCAAAGGCGGCTTCGCTCAGGTATCGCAGCCGGTTGAAGTTGTGGAAGCGATGCTGATCGAGCTGGTTGCGAAAATCGTCAACTGCTTCGACCGAGAGCGTTTTAATCAGTTCGCGAGTGGGCTCATTGCCGCTGAGCGCCTGACTCTGTTCGCGATAGAGCCTGCCGTCGGCCATCAGTATGAGTTTTTGAACAGAACCGGCTAGATCGCCGCTGAGCTGACTTTGAAAAACAACTTGATCTGCCAAGGTGAGCGTATCGTGTGGAATAAACGACACGAGCAGCGGCTGTTGCGCACCGCTAGCGGTGTCATTTTGAGCAATCTGTTCGCCGTCTTCACTAAGATGATAGACCCATAGGGTTTGACCATCGGTGATCAGGGTTCTAAAGCCGGCCAGCGCGATCGCAGTGCAGGCTTGCTCAGGCGTGTAGACACCGAGACAGCCATCCCAGGTGGCAGACTGCACTTCTAGAATCTGCAAGCGGCTGACGGGCTGATTGATCTGCTCGGCCACGGTTTGCAACAGCCGACGGCTTGTATCAGCTGAGAAGACACCGGTGCCAAAATCAGGCGCAGCCACCAGGGGCTCTAGCTTGAGCCGCTGCCCCGTGCGATCGCTGCGATAGGTCCACATCTGCTGAGCGCTGGCCACCTGGATTTGCCAACCGTTCACCTCGCCGCCTCGGCAGCGTTCGTTGGGTCGAGCCAGCCCGAGGCACTGATCGGGCCAGACCTTGGGCGTCGCTTCGACCACGCGCACGCTGCTGATAGGAACGTTGAGCCGACTGGCCAGGTCTCGCTGAACACGGCGCTGGAGCAGCCGCGACGGTGAATTAGTGGAAGTCTGAGCCATCGGCGCAGTCAGTGAACGGGCGGGCTGATCAGGGACAGCCTGGACAGCGATCGCAGCGCCGCCTGTGAATACCAACAAACTTGCATAGAGACCCACGGTGCGTAGAGACACCATAAACACATCCTTTTTGAAGGGGAATTTTTGAACTATTGCGTCTGTCAGGTTAGTTAGGACAATGGATATCTCTGAAAGCCTGATGTGACAGCAGCTAACCTGACGCGCAATCGACGAATGCATCCGTCGATTGCTATAGAAACTGGTAGCGTTTCTCTAAAGATAGTCAGAACAAATTGACCGTTAGGCAGGGTTACCGAATTTGATACCGAGCGGCTACCAGTCTCGGTGCGGTAGATCTAAGTTGTCTACGATTGTCGCCAGGTGAGGCGCAAACTGTTCTAGGCTGGCCAGATCGGTAAACGTGCCGCTCTCTGCCAGCGGATCGTAGCTGGTGGTGATGATATATAGATATTGAGCGCTATCAAACATGATGTAGCTGATATAGCGCTCGGCCACCTCACCCGTATCGCGCGTTCCTGTGAAGCCGTAGACCAGGCCAGGCAGCCGACCCACCTGAGCTAAAACGGGGGGCTGCGTGGTCACGCTGTACTCAGCGCCATAGGTTGCCAGGCGGTCAGCGCGAATTGTCTCATAGTAGTCGTCGATCAGCGTTCTGAGCGCATTCATGATGTCCTCATAGTGCGCCGGGTTGTCATAGACAATCAGCCCCGGTACCAGATCCTGCCTGAGCAGATCGCTATGAAACTCAGGATACTGTTCGAGA
>JAAHIA010000410.1 GCA_010671975.1 Leptolyngbya sp. SIO4C1
AGACCGATAGCGTTTGATGAGGGCACAACCGCACCAGAGATGATGTTGTTGCCGTACATCAGAGAGCCAGCGACCGGCTCACGGATGCCGTCGATGTCGACGGGAGGGGCGGCGATGAAGGCGATGACGAAGCAAGCAGTGGCTGCCAGCAGGGTAGGAATCATCAGCACGCCGAACCAGCCTACGTAGAGGCGGTTTTCAGTGCTAGTGACCCACTGACAGAACTGCTCCCACAGATTAGCGCTAGAGCGCTGTTGGAGAGTCGTAGTCATGAATTATGAATCCTGTATTGTCTAGGTACAAATGGGCAGTAACAAAGCTCTTTACAAAACTTTGCTTCCGCTGATAGCTATATTAGAGTAAATATCGATTTTTGTAAAGTTTCTCATCTTTAGTTTTCCCTGATTATAGAAATATAGAAGCCCAATTCTGCTGCTAGAGCTGCTTTGAGAAAGGTGCTGAAGCTACTGCTGCCAGACGGATAGACGGTTTTGCCGTAAAACAGGCAGGCGCTGCTCAAAAATATTCAGCCTCAGCAGCGGTAGCCCAGTCAGAAACCTGAGAATCTAGATGCTCTACATTTGTTTACATATGATGTTCTCAGAACGGAGCTTTTAGCACGACGCTGCTGTAAATTCGTATTCGCTTGCTACGACCAATTACCTACAGTCCTGCCTACACGCTCGTACCGACTTACGAGTGTTTCAATCGCTGCACCTACTGCAACTTTCGGGCAAATCCGGGTGAGGATCGGTGGCTATCGACTGATCAAGCACGGCAAATTTTGACGCAGCTCGGACAGCTAACGCGCGACATCACTAAGCCGGCCGCCCCCATTGAAATTTTGCTTCTCAGTGGCGAAGTCCACCCGCGCAGCCCTCGACGCCAGGCTTGGTTTCAGCGGATTTATGACCTGTGTGCGCTAGCGCTTGAGCTAGGCTTTCTGCCACATACCAACGCTGGTCCCCTGCAGTTTGAAGAAATGCAGGCTCTAAAGCAGGTGAATGTTTCGATGGGGCTGATGCTAGAGCAGCTGACGCCGAAGCTGTTAGAAACGGTGCATCGGCATGCGCCCAGCAAGCAGCCCCAAACCCGGCTGCAGCAGCTTGCGTGGGCCGGTCAGCTCGGCATTCCCTTTACGACGGGCCTGCTGCTAGGCATTGGCGAAACTGCTCAAGATTGGCAAGAAACGCTAGCCGCGATCGCATCCCTGCATCAGCGATACGGCCATATTCAAGAAGTGATTTTGCAGCCCCATCAGCCCGGACAGCAGCAGCCAGACCTCGGTCAGCCCTGCGACGATCGGACCCTGCTTGCCGCTGTAAAGTTGGCCCGCGAGCAGCTGCCTGCAGACATTACGCTACAGATCCCCCCCAACTTAGTTAAAGATCCCACCGCGCTGATTGCCTGCCTCAAAACCGGCGCTAGCGATCTCGGCGGCATTGGTCCCTGGGATGAAGTTAACCCAGACTACGCCCATCACAGCCTGGCCCAGCTCAGAACGCTGCTGCGATCTCACGGCTTTCAGCTGCGGCCGCGCCTGCCGGTTTATCCTGCCTATGATGAGTGGCTAGGTGGGGAGGTGCGATCGCGGGTGGGAGTTTGGCGGCAGTGGTTGAGGGGCGAGGAGGGAAGGGAAGGTGAGGAGGAAAAGATAGAGTAGATACTATTACTTCCCCATCTCCCTCGTCTCCCCTATCTTCCCCCCAACCCGCTTACTAAACCCGTCCTCTCAACATCTGCGCCATCTCATTCTGACGCGGCGACATCTCAAGCGCGGTTTCCTCCGTAATACGACCCGCTTCGTAGAGCGAGTAGAGCGACTGATTCATGGTGCACATGCCGTCAAAGGTACATTTGGGCAGAAGTGCTTCGATTTCGTCGAGCTGCCCGCGCTGCATGTAGTCTTTGATGGCGTCGGTATTGATCAAGATCTCATGGAAGGCGGCGCGCTTACCATCCGTAGTGCGGCAAAGCCCTTGAGCAACGACGGCTACCAGCGATTCTGCAATCGAGATACGCACGGGGGCCTGCTGCTCTGGCTCATACATGCCTAAGACCCGCTCAATGGTTTTAACGGCGCTGTTGGTGTGCAGGGTGCCGAAGACGAGGTGACCAGTCTGGGCTGCCTTGAGGGCGATGTCAACGGTTTCGCGATCGCGAATCTCACCGACCAGAATGACATCGGGATCTTCTCGCAGCGAGGCCCTTAGCGCATTTTTGAATTCTTGCGTGTGGATGCCCACTTCCCGCTGCTTAATCAGCGAGCGTCGGCTAGTGTGTACGAATTCGACCGGGTCCTCAATCGTAATGATGTTGCGCGACATCTCCGAATTGATGTAGTCAATCATTGCCGCTAGCGAGGTTGACTTACCTGAGCCGGTCGGCCCCGTGACTAGCACCAGTCCTTTGTGATAGTGGCAAACGTCTCTGAGCACCGGCGGTAGGCCCAGCTGATCGATCGTCATAATCTTGACTGGGATGAGACGCATCACTAGCGCCGGTCCGCGCAGCGTATCGAATATATTGATCCGCACCCGCGTGAAGTCAAAGTGGGCAGCGCCGTCGTAGTCTAGACTTTGCTTAAACTCCTGAATCTGATCGGGCTTAAGAATTTCAGATAGCCAGCTGTAGAAGGTCGCCTCATCGGTGACCGGATAATCCGTCATGTCAATCTCGCCCCGATTGCGGAAGCGAGGCACTTCACCAACGCCGAGATGAACATCCGAAAAGCCCTTATCGAACGCTTCGCGCACTAGCTTTTCGAGCGTGAGCGCGCCGCCTACTTTGATCCCAGCGGCGGTCTTAGGCATGGGTGGCGGTGCCGCTGTGCGATGCCCCGGTACGGCAGGGGGTGCAGATGTCATTCCGGGTGGCGGCGGTGCGGGCCGACCGGGTGGTGGCGGTGGCGGCATGCGAGGCGTTGAAGGCGGGCGTTGTGAATCAGTCATAGAGCACCGGTTCCCTCAGTGACGGCGGACGTGATTGTATAAGATGCATCAATTTTCTTTTAATCATAGCGGCATCTTTGTCAATTCCCAGATTTCCCAAAAACTGACCGTAATCGATCGAATTGATAGTCGATTGTTAGGCAGAGTTGCTAGGCAAGTCTCTAAGGGATTTGCTCGAAAATGGAATACCCGCAGATTGAGTTTCAATTCCGCTCAGCGCTCAAAAACTGGCAGGTTGAGCGAAGTTGAAACCGGGTTGATGGGGTACATCGTTTAGTCGCAGCTCCCTCAGCGAATCATCGAGGAATACGGGAGCAATAGATTGAGGGAAATGCTTGGATTCGCCCGCAGATTGACGCGTCTGCGTGCTAACCTAGTATGGTTTTGAAAAAATTCGCACACCTGGCGTTTCGGGTGTCCTGACTTTAGAGCAGGATCCGCACCGGGTGGAGGTTCAACCCGAAAGGAGAATTCAATATGCCAGTCGTTTCATTGGCTGACTTACTACAGTCCGGTGTTCATTTTGGGCACCAAACTCGCCGTTGGAATCCTAAGATGGATTCTTACATTTTTACAGCGCGCAACGGCGTTCACATTATTGATCTGGTACAGACAGCCCAGCTGCTAGAAGATGCTTATAGCTTTGTTAAAAATGCGGCTGAGCGCGGTCAGAAGTTTCTGTTTGTTGGCACCAAGCGTCAGGCTGCCGGTATTGTGGCGCAAGAAGCTAGCCGCTGCGGCGCTTACTACATTAATCAGCGCTGGCTGGGCGGCATGCTCACTAACTGGTCGACGATTAAAACGCGCGTCGATCGCCTCAAAGAGCTAGAGCGGATGCAGGAGACGGGAGCGCTAGCGCTGCGCCCCAAGAAGGAAGCGGCTGTCTTACGGCGTGAGCTAGAGAAGCTGCAGAAGTACCTGGGCGGCATTAAGCTGATGCGCCGCATCCCCGACGTGGTAGTCATCGTCGATGTTCGCCGCGAGTACAATGCGGTGCAGGAATGTCAGAAGCTGGGTATTCCAATTGTGTCGCTGTTAGACACCAACTGCGATCCCGACGTTGTGGATATTCCGATTCCGGGGAATGACGATGCGATTCGTTCGATCAAGCTGATCTTAGGCAAGCTGGCCGATGCTATCTACGAAGGCTCTCACGGTCAGCCTAGCAGCAGCGACGGTGACGAAGACGATATCTACGCCGACTACGACGGTGCCTCTGAGGATTACGACTATGACGATAGCGATGCACCGGACGCCTCGAGCAGCGACGATGACGGCTAGTAGAGCCGCTTTTTTCCACTTCTTAACCTAACTACAGTAAGCCTGTTGACAAGCAAATAACTTTAAGACGAGGAAATCATGGCAGATATTTCTGCAAAGCAAGTTAAGGCCCTGCGCGACCAGACTGGCGCTGGCATGATGGATTGCAAGAAGGCGCTTAAGGAGACCGACGGTGATTTAGAAAAGGCCGT
>JAAHIA010000411.1 GCA_010671975.1 Leptolyngbya sp. SIO4C1
TCTGCCGTTTGAGGTTACATCTGAAAACATTGCGCCCAAACGCATAATGGCTCTCAAGCCAGATCACATGGTGATTGATACTAAAGCCCGCCCATCACCAGAGGATTTGGAAGAAATTTCTCAGAACTGTGACCTGCTTATTTTGCCCTCGACAACACGCCCGATGGATCTGGAGGTGCTGATCAAGACCGTCCAAGCTATTAAAGAGCTGCAGGCACCCTATTCAGTCCTGCTGACGATGGTGCCGCCTACATCGACAAGGATTACCATCGAAATCAAAGAACTTTTGTCAGAATCCAAGATTCCTGTATTTGATACCGTTATTCAAAAATATGCTTTCGTTGAGCAGCTGCCGCTCGATGGCACTTTGGCTAAAGATGCTAAGGATGAAAACGCGGCGAAAATTTGGCAGCAATACATGCAAGTAGGACAGGAGATCTTGGGATGAGTAGCAAGAAATCTAAATTGGGAAGTATGTTTCAAGCTGCTCAATCCATAAAGCAAGATGAGTCGTTTGAATCTCAGAATGAAGCTGCTGCTATCTGGGTACCAATCAACAAGCTGATACCTGGAAAAATGCAGCCTCGCTCTTACTTTGACGAAGACAGCATTACCGATTTAGCAAACACATTTAGGATCACAGGTTTCAAGGGAACTATCAATGTCCGAGAAGTAAACGATGGTAACTACGAAATCATTGCAGGGGAACGGCGCTGGAAAGCTGCCCAAAAAGCAGGGCTTGAGAAGGTTGCCTGCATCGTAGACGACTACAGCGACGAAGAAGCGCTGGAATTTGGTCTTCTTGAGAATGTTTTACGGGAAGACCTAAGCACACTAGAAACGCTGGAAGGAGTCCTAAAACTGCTTCAATTCCGGCATGGGCTGCCAGTAGGCACAGAGGAATCAAGACAGTGGGTTATTGACCACCTCAATGCAGAAGGTCATCCTGATCGTCGAGGAACCGGTTCTTCGAGTGAAGAATGGCAAATTACGAAGCAAACACTTGAATTTTTGTCGTTGACGATTGATACCGTTCTCAAATGGCTACGCTTGTTGAAAATACCTGATCCTATCCGTCAGGCCCATGTAGAGGGGAAGCTTGCCTTTACGAAGGCTCTTGAAATCGCCAAGCTTAAAAACGAAAACCTCTGGCGTCCCTTACTGGAAGAGGCTATTAAGCAGAAGCTATCCAAACGTGCCATCATTGAGCGCGTTAAAGAAATCAAGGCTGAGGCTAGCCCCAAACCCAAGAGAGGAAAAGCCGATAAGGTCATCAATCGCATGAGCGCAGTTCAAAAACGCGCACAGAAAGCCTCTGATTTTTGGAAGGATAAACAAGCCGTTAGCCAGCTTGAGGAGAAGCTGGCTGAAATAGAAAAGCTGCTGGAATCTTTGGGCGCTTAGTAACGGCTTCAGCCTTCAAATCAAACTCAGCTGCTTTTCAGCACCTGTGAATGCTGCCCACTTCTGCGCAAAACTTTTGGCGTTGCGTACTTTATCCTCAACCAGGGCAGGGCAAGCGACCCAGAACCCCTCAATCGCGGGAAATACTCCTTCCACACGCCGATGACTGTAAACTCTGGCGCAGGATACCGTTTGCTCCATCGGTTCGCTATCGGTCGCCTTACAGGTGAGAGCAGCGATCATATCCTCTCGATTCCCTGTATTTTTCTTCACCACCCGCCGTGCTACGCGGGTGTATGGCTTGCCTTTTTGCCCGATATTACGCTCGTAAATACGCTCCACACGGTACAGGCCCCACTGATTGGCATTTAGCATTTGCTCAAACAGATCGAGCGCTGTCTGGTTGCCGCTGTTCACCACCAGGTCATAGGCCGACCCGCTGCTGAACAGATGCATCCGGGGATTGGTGGCCAGTGATAGCGCTTCTGTAAACAGCGCAAAGGCAGCGGCTTCAGGATTTGCCTGCCAGCGGGCGATCGCATTTTCCCGCGATTGAAACGGGCAAAACGTACAGCAGCTTTTGAGCCACTTCACCCCCAGCTGTCCCCAAATGTAATCCAGGCACATCTGCCGGGTCCATCCCCACTCGATTAGCGGGAAACGGTATTCGTTACCCTGGGGATGGTAGTCTCCGCACTTTTCGGCCCGCTTGGTTTCTTCAGCACTGTAGCCCAGATATGGGCCAAACTTTACCCCATCTAAATAGTCTGACAGCCAGCGGTCAATCACAAACCCTTTCCATTTCATGGCGCATAGATGAGGGCCGCTGAAGCTGGGGACGGTGCCCCGCTCATGCATATGGGTGCTGAGTTTGAAGTCGCCTTCAATATGCAGGGCATACGGCTCCCTGGTATCCTGCAGCAGCGTGTAGCCGTCCCGTTCATATGGGCCATGCTTGGCAACCTCGACGAAGCGAATACGGTGCTGCCACAGCAAGGGAAAAACGTAGGTTTCAACCAGATGCTTGGTATCGATAAACTCATCGCCGGTCTGAGCAGTGAGGACAATCAGATCTTCTAAGTCAAAGCCCCGCTCTTCGCTGGTCATGTTCAGCCAGCGAAGCAGGATAGCGGTCGAGTCAACGCCCATTCCGTAGTTGAGCACATGCGGAATGCGGCTGTCTTGAGAGGATACAGCAGACATAATGATGCGGAGTAGAAAGCAAAAAGTGGGGTAGGGGAGGTGCCTTACGAAGCAACAGCGGTTTTCAGCCTGGTGCAGACAGGCGATAGTGATTTTCGCGAGCGATCGCAGCGGCCTTGCTCTGTTCTCTGAGATGCTGCTCCGGGTTATAGACACAAGCGGTCTCAGACGGTAAGGGGCAGACGCCAAAGTATTCAGGGTTTTGCAGAACCTGTTCCTGCAGGTCTTCGGCATACCAGAAGGTGGTTGATTTGCGAACACGGGCCATCAGCCGCCTGCACCGCTCGCCATACTTTCGATGCTTACTCCAGGCTCTGTAAGGTTTGGCCGGTCGGCTTTCTGTCGAGACGGCAGGCAATCGACAGGGTGATGCACCAAAGACGCTTTCTCTGGCCGCTTTCAGCAATTCGGTCGGCACATCGGTAAGGGACGCATACGGGATGCCGCTGAGCGATACCGCAGCGTCTAGCAGCTGCCGGGTTTCTGCTCTTAGGTTAGTCAGAACTGTTTGGAAAGCTTGCTCTTGCGCCGGTGTTCTCAGCAAAGGCTGTGGTCTGATATCACCATTCAGAGGCAGGGCAAGCTGACGGCTGTGTGGGGAGAGGGTCGTAGTCATAGGGCGTCACCGAAAGATAGCAGGGCAGGGGGGCGGGAAGGCCCGCCCGTAAACGACAGTTAGGAAAGGTTGAAACGCTCCTCAAGCGTCGCGACATGCACGACGCTTTGACCTCGGAGCTGATAGCGCCGGATGTCCTCGGGGACATCAAAGTTGAGGTCGGCTATGCGTACCACAGCCTGGCTGTGGAGCTTATAAATTCGAACCCCTGCTAATGAAACACCGGGCTTCTCATCTAACGGCTGTGCGTCAGATGGATTGCTGGCTTCAGCAGCAGCGATGCAAGCGTTTGCCAGTGAACGACATGCATCCACTTCAAACGGCTCCAGCTGCTCAGCTTCATCATCGTCCGCAGTGTTAGCGGAATCAGATGAGACGGGAAAATCATAGAGTGGCGTCTCAACGGGAGCTGTAGCTACGGTTTGCGCATCGTCAATCGTAGTTATCAGGCCATCAACCACTTGCTCGGCAGGAGGAAGTTGGTCTGAGTTGGCAATTGTTTGAACTGGAACAGTAGCAACAGCAGATTGCTGGTGACATTCTTTCTCCAGGTAGATCACCAGAAGCACTGCAAGCACGTAGCAGACATATTCCAGAGCTTGGAACTGATCGAAAACCATTGGAAAGTCCTCAAAACTTTTAGGGTGTGAACCGCCCGGAACTGAAGGGATAGGGCGGGCTAAGACGGCTGTGTAACGGTGCCGGTCTATCGTGATTACTGCTTTAATTATACACTGGTTTACGAGTGAATCACGCTTTTTCACATAAAGTTTATGTGAAGTCTTATGTCAGGCTGTCTCTAGTAAACCCGTGATAAGATTCAGGTTGATATGGCATGATAACCAATGGCAAACCCGCATCCTACGCAGACGGACGCACTCAAGCGCAAGTGGTTTAAGTCCAAAACGCCTTTCACGCTCGCCAAAACACCGACGGCGATTAAGCTGCCGGTAGGGCCGGTGGATGTGTATGCGATCGCGAGGGAGTTACCGGCTGATACGCTGCGCGAGATTATTATCGAGGGCCTGCATCAGCGAGGGTTGCTGTCCGACGAGCAGCTGGTGGAACTAGGCTTTGACGGGCAGGCCGACACCTAGCACCCGGCAGGGGCCGCCCAGCCGCAAGGAATCGCACCAGCGGGGTCCCACTGTAAAGCGAACGTGGAATAACCGGAGCGAAGCGGAGGCTTA
>JAAHIA010000412.1 GCA_010671975.1 Leptolyngbya sp. SIO4C1
TGAGCACCTGAGCGAGGTTGCCGAGCAGCGGGTGCTCGGCATGCTCGTTAGCTACCTCTAGCAGCAGCGCTTTGGCTTTTTCCCAATCGCTTTCAAACGTAATCAGCACCGGAATCTCATTCCACAAATATTGAAAGCCTTTGGAATAATTTGCGATCGGCTCTTGAAAGACTTTGCCGTTGGGCACATGGATCACGCGGCCGGTGCTTTGGTCGGTATCTACCCAGTTACCAATTTCCATCAGCGTAAATTGAAAAATGCGAATGTCGATCACATCGCCGGCATGATCGCCAATTTGAATGCGATCGCCCACGTGAAACGGCTGGCGCACCAGCACAAAAATCCAGCCGACCACGTCTGAAATCGGCTCTTTTAGCGCCACGGCCAGCCCCGCGCCAATGATGCCAAGGAACGTCGACAGGTCGCGAATGGCCGGCAGCCAGGGACCACCGGCCACCAGAATTGCGATCGCGGAGGTCGCATAGCCAACACTCTTGCGCCAGCGATAGGCCAGCCGCAGATCGCTTACCTGAGCGTTAATCCAGCGAATAGCCGCAATTCTCAATGCCAGCACTAAGATCAGCCCTAATCCCGAGGCAATCAGCTTTTCTTGGGTACCGGCCGTCAGGTTCAGCACCGAGTTCAGCGGCTGATCGGCTAGCTCATAGACCATGATGGAACTCCGCTTTGGGGCACGCCACCCCCTATAATGAAGCGAGGTTAACACTGATTTACATAAGCTGGGACTGCCCGTGTATTTTTTGTTTGATCCTCCCTATTTTTTCTTACTGGCTGGGCTGCTGATTGCCGTGACTTCAGGGTCTGCTTTTGCCGCTGTGCTAAAGCAGTCGGTGGCTGATTGGTACGACAAGCGCTCCACTCGAACGCTGGCAACCCTACAGGGTATCGATCTGCAGCTGCCTTTCTTTGGCATCTGCCTCGGTACCTGCATTTTTCTAGCTTCGGGCCTCGGTATTTTTGGGTTTCCGGCCTGGTTTACCTATGCAGCGGCCGCGCCGCTGACTTTTCTAAGCGCGGGCTTTATCTGGCGTCAGCTGAAGGGCAACCTAGCGCTGCTAGAAAGCGGACAAGAGCGCGCCTTTGAGCTAGACATTTTCTAAGCTTAGGCTGCTTTTTAGCTGCCAGCGGGAAGCGAAACTGAGCTTCCCGCTCTGCTTTAAACCACCAGAAAGTCTTTGGCGCTCAGCGTGGGGGCACCGTCTAGCGCAGCAATTTTCACCTGCTCGCCAACCAAGAAAGGATCCACCGGCCGATAGAATAGGTCGCCTGTACCGGCGCTGTAGGTAATGCGAGTAGCCGCTGTGATTTCATCTACGCTCAGCACAGCGAACTGGTCTGCGCTAAGTCGGCCGTCGGCCAGCGCAAAGGCGGAGTACTCAAATGGAACTTCTCCATCGAGGTAGATCGGGCCAAACGGGTCATTTTCCAGCAAAATTTTGTCTTTCCCAGGCTGGAAATCAGCAATTACGCTGGGGTTCGTCAGCGGGTCGTAGCGAAAGCCGCTGCGATCGCCCGTGAGCGAATAGCTGGCTTTGAGTCGAAAGCGATCGCGCTGGGCCCCGCCGAGCA
The DNA here is from genome assembly GCA_010671975.1 of Leptolyngbya sp. SIO4C1. Lineage (GTDB taxonomy): Bacteria > Cyanobacteriota > Cyanobacteriia > Phormidesmidales > Phormidesmidaceae > SIO4C1. The sequence goes on from JAAHIA010000412.1 coordinate 1,591, forward strand.
GCAAATCGTCTTCAAACGTGCTCAGCAGATCTTGACCGCCGCCGCCAGAGAGAATATCAGCGCCGAAGAAGCCATCTAAGTCGTTAGCTTTGGCATCGCCAACGATGGTGTCGCTGCCGAATGAGCCAATAACGCGCCTAAAGTTTTTGACAGTCAGCGTGGTTGAGTCCGCAGCGAGCGGCGATAGAAAAGTTAGCCGCTGGGCGTTGAGATTAACGTCGATACTAGGGGCAAATGCTGCCGGAGCCGGATCGTACGGTGACTGAAAGCGGCCAAAGCTAAAGTCAATGGTGTTGGTCTGGCGACGGTTGCCAACGATAGTTTCGACCTGGCTGAGTGTGTCGTACTCCCCATCACCCGGCTGATGAACCGGGTAGAACAGCGCGGGCGCTTTAAAGACTTTGAGGACGGGCAGCGCCACCGCGCTAGATGAAACCTCAAGGCGCAGCGTGATGGCCTCACCCAGTCTGCGATAGTCGGCGATATCGCTGCCCGCACCGCCGTCGATCAGGTCTGAGCCCGGGCTGCCAAAAAAGCGATCGCGATCCTCTCCACCTAACAGCTGATCGCTGCCCGCGCCGCCGTCAAACCGATTGCTGCCGCGACCGCTCGACAAAATATCATCGCCGGGGCCGCCAAACAGATAGTCGTTGCTGTTGCCGCCGTCGAGGCTGTCATCGCCCTCACCGCCAAACAGCCAGTCGCGGCGGTTGCGACCCAAGAGCGCATCGCTGTCGCCCAGGCCAAAGAGATAGTCCGACTGCCCAGTGCCGAGCAGCGTATCTGCTGCTGCTGTGCCAATAATCAAGTTGATTAGATTAATTCCTGCGATCGCGACCACGCTCTCAGCGCTTTCTGCTAAGAGCGCAGCGTCTACATCAAATGACATATCAGGTCTCCGGTTAGCGTCGATGATTGAGTCTGTCAGCGTTTAAGTTGTGAAACCTGTTACCCGCAGGCAGTCAAAGGCAGGATGTTCGTTACTTTTATCAGTGCTATGGTTCGTGTAAAAGTAGCTATTAGCACTGATAAAATCCTGCTCAAATTGGCTCAAAAGTCCACAATTTCAGATGAATCGTAGGCAAAAATAGTTCCATCAATTTGCTTTGGTATATACAAAACGATACAAACAGGTTTCTATCTGCTATTGGGAGCAAATATTTGAGCGCGAGCGTTTGCGGGCTTGACCCTAAGCCTGTCTCAGAATCTGTTTGAGAAGTATCCAATGCTCTCTGCAGCCTCAAGGTCAAACCACGGTCAGCGGCTTTCGCTGCAGGCTAACCGAAGTCAATAGCACGTTTGTGAGTTGCGAAAGCCACTTTTCAAACAGCCGCTCAAAGCGATGCCTGCAGCAGCCAAAGTCCGGTGTAGGTCATGCCTGAATCATCTGGTCGCACTAGCAGAAAGTGTAATCCCTGCGCGGTCTGCTGGCGCTGCTCAAAGGTGTGCGCTGCGCCCTGCACTTCCGGGTCGTCAAAGGTGGCAAGCACCCAGCGATCGATCAGCCCAGCCTCTAAAATTAGGCCGCTCGGCTTCCCCTCGACATAGTTGAGCGACACCGGCGCTACCGACTGCAGCCACTGGGCCAGCGCCAGCGACTGTCGCCCGCCGTCGATGATCACACCGGGTATCAGCGTTGTGCTCGGCAGCCCCAGCTCAATTGGTCGCAGCTGCGGCGGAATCGAGAGGACCGGCACCGGCTCAAACTGAAACCGCAGTAAGTCAGCGTTAGAAATGCCGGCAAACTGCCAGCGATCGCCCCAGAGGTTTTCGGGCAGCGGCAGCGGCGGCGGCCGATCGAGCGCTAGCGGATCGTAGGGCTCGTGAGTGTAGGTATTCAGCGTTGGATACCAAGCTGCCCGCTGCTGTAGCCACTGCTGCAGCGTTGGCAATGTCCGCTTGGCTACCACTGGAATCGAGAGCTCGCGGCAGGCCACCTCAGCCAGCGTCAGCGTCTGTGGGCGAAAGACCTCAATTTGCGGTGGGGTGTAGCCAGCTCGCTCGATCGCCAGCGTTAGCTGCTGCCGTAGCCAGTCGGCCCTGGCTGCGGGCTGGGGGCAGGTTTCACCGTAGCTAAAGGTCATCTCAGGCGCACAGAGCAGCAGCTCCCACAGCGGCGTACCGGCTGCGTCAGCCAGAGGACGGCGATAGAAATCAAGCTGCCAAGCAGGATTCATGAGGTATACAGTCTGGTGACATATTCAGTCACCATGCGATCGGTGTTAAATCGGGGGGCTACGGTGCGAATGGACGCTTTCATCCGCTTTACCCAGCCGCGTGGAATGCCGCTGCGATCGCAGTTGTAATAGAGCCGCACGATTTCCCGCTCAAGCTGGGCGTAGATAGATTCGGCATCAATCATATTTTGCACATCCTGGTCGCTGGTGTCGGCATCTTTGCCAATCGACCAGCCGTTAAGATCGGCCTGATAGGCTTCACGCCACCAGCCGTCGCAGACCCCAAAGTTAATTGCGCCGTTGAGGGCGGCCTTCTGGCCGCTGGTGCCCGAGGCTTCTAGCGGTCGACGCGGCGTATTCAGCCACAAATCCACGCCCTGCACCAGCAGTTTAGCGGTATACATATCGTAGTCTTCAATAAAGGCGATGCGATCGCGCAGGTCGGGGTGCCGGGTCCACTCCATCAGCCGCTGAATAATGCGCTTACCCTCCTCATCTGCCGGGTGAGCCTTGCCAGCAAAGATAATCTGCACCGGTCGCTTAGGATTAGAAAAAATGCGGCTCGCTCGCTGCAGATCTTTAAACAGCAGCGTGTTGCGCTTATAGGCGCTACACGCTGCTGTTTAAAGAGA
>JAAHIA010000413.1 GCA_010671975.1 Leptolyngbya sp. SIO4C1
TATGAGCAACAACCCGATTTTGCGTAAGCGCACAGAAGGACTCGGCGTGATTGGCCGCGAGGATGCGATCGCACATGGGCTATCGGGGCCGATGCTGCGCGCTTCGGGCGTACAGTGGGATCTGCGCAAAGTCGATCACTATGAATGCTATGACGACTTTGACTGGCAGATTGCTTGGGAGACTGCCGGCGACTGCCTAGCGCGCTACCGAGTGCGGATGCAGGAAATGCGCGAGTCAGTCAGCATTATTCGCCAAGCCTGTCAGCAGCTACCCGGGGGTGCCACTGAGGCTCTAGAAGCGCAGCGCCGAGCCAGCGGTCCAAAGTCTGACTGGAGCAGCTTTGACTATCAGTTTATCGCCAAGAAAATTCCGCCAACGTTCAAGATTCCCAAAGGCGAACACTATGTGCGGGTTGAGTCCGGTCGAGGTGAGCTGGGTATCTTCCTCATCGGTGACGATTCGCCCATGCCCTGGCGCTGGAAAATTCGCGCCGCCGACTTCAACAACCTGCAAATTTTGCCGCGCTTGCTAAAAGGCGTTAAATATGCTGATGTGGTGGCTATTTTAGCCAGCTTTGACATTGTTATGGGATCTGTAGACCGCTAGCTTTGACAGATGGCAGAGAAGTCAGTTGAATTAAATATCATGAAAAGCTGATTTTTCTCTGCCAGGGGTTTACCATGAGCGTTTTGAGTTCTGCTGTGCTGAGCGGTGTAGGTGTCGTTGCCGTACTGATTGGATATGGTGCATTAAAGAAAGAACATGCCGCCGCTCACGGCACGCTCAAGCGCCCTCAGACAGCCTCAGCTAGCAAGACAGCAGCCAATATGACGGACACAGCACAGGCCGCCATTCGCGACCTAGAAGCGCGCATGGATGCGCTAGCGCGCGATCGCGGAACGCTTGAGCAGCAGTACCAGGCAGCAGAAGCGACCAGCCAAACGCTGCAGCAGCAGGTTGATGTCTTGATGCAGGAGCGCACCGACCTACAGCAGCAGCTGAATCAGGCCCAAGCAAACGCAGCTGAATCCGCTTCTGAGCCAGATGCTGAGCTATCTGCCCAAGTAGCAGACCTCACTCAGGAAGCGCAGGCGCTAGAGGCGCTCCTAGAGCGGCGAGAAACCGCGATCGCAGCGTTGCAAGATACCCTAGCAGAGCGCGAGGCTGCGATCGCTGACCTACAGCAGCAGGTCAGTGAACTTTCAGCTGCGCTAGAAGCAGCCCCGGCCGAGCAGCCCGCCGCTGAACCGGCCGAGCCGGCTGAAGCTGAACCAGATGAAGCTGAACCAGCGAACGCTTCAGCCAAAACGCTGCTGCCTAAGCCCACTGCCGAGTCGAGCCAGGCTGAGGAGAGTCGCGAGGCCAATGGCAAATCTCAGACTGGCCGCACCGCCAACCACCAGCCTGACGAGTACGATGCTGAAGCAGCCAAAGACATTGCTGCCGCCATTGACGACCGGTCTCTCTCAGCTGAATTTGGTTCCCTCCAGGGTAAAAGCATCGTCATGACGGGCCTGCTGCTGCAGCTCACCCCGGCCATCCTCAAAGAGCGGCTGCAGGCGGTTGGCGGTCGGCTGCAGGGCAATCCTAACTCTAAGACCGACTATATTCTGGTCGGCGAGAACCCAGGCGGCAAGCTGCAGCGCGCCGAAAGGCTAAATATTCCGAGGCTGAGCGAGGAGCAGCTGTTGGAGCTGCTAGAAGAGGCAGAGGTAGCCGTGAGAGAAGCCGGATAGGCAAGTAGCTACCTTGCACCTAAGCCTGCATCTCAATCACACCCATCATGCCCTGATCTTCATGGTCCAGAATGTGGCAGTGGTAGACGGTCTCACCGGGGTAGTCGGCAAATCTGACGCGAAGTTTGGCCGTTTCATACGCCCTGAGGTTGAGCGTGTCTTTCCAAGCACGGACGGCAGCCGGCTCACCGTTGCGCGCTAGCACCTGAAAGTGATTTGTGTGCAGGTGGAAGGGATGATCCATGCTGGCCCGATTCACAATCACCCAGTCTTCTACCGTGCCCAGTTTGACCTGCGTATCGACGCGGCTGTGGTCGTAGGCTTTGCCGTTGATGATAAACTGCGCGCCGCTGCTGTGATCAATGCCGTGATCGAGAATGAACTCTCGGGTTGCGACTGGGTCAGGCAGCGATTCGACAGGCAGCAGCCGCTTTGGCAAAGCCGAGGAGCGAGCCGGCTGCGCTGCGTCTGTATCAGCCCCTGTGTAGGTATCTGTGTAGGTGTCTGCATAGGTAAATGTAGCCAGTACCGCAGTCTCTAGCGGCTCGCTCAGCATTTTAGCAATGCCGCGATCGTAGGGCTGGCTGAGGAGCGCATAGCTGCCCGGCGCGCGATCGCCCAGCACCAGCACCTCGGCCCGTTCGCCCGGCGCGAGCACGACTTCACTCACAGCAACGGGAGCAGCCAGCGATCGCCCGTCTGTGGCTGCGAGGTATAGCGAATGTTCGCTCAGCGTCAGACGAAAAATTTTAGACGTTGAGGCATTCAGCAGTCGCAGGCGATGCAGCTGACCAGCCGTGAGCCGATAGTCGGGCCGCAGCTGGCCGTTGACTGTGAGCAAGTCTCCTTCTCGACCCCAGCGGCGAAACAGCGGACTGGGGTCGGCCACCTGGCCATTGCGGGTTAGGCCAAAGTCTTTGAGCACCAGCAGCTGCTCCGGTGCCGCCTGAATTTCAGGAATCGCGTCAAAATCGCCGCGCAAGATTAGCGGCCCGGCCAGTCCAGCAAACACCTGCTCAGCCACTCGCCCATGATAGTGGGGATGATACCAGCCTAGCCCAGCTGGGTGATTGGCCGGCAGCTGAAATTCATAGGTCCAGGCTTCGCCCGGCGGTATCTCTAAAAAGGGATTGTCTCCCGTACCCGTGGGCGGAATATGCAGCCCGTGAAAATGCAGGTTAGTGGGCTGCGCTAGCCGATTGGTGAAGTGAATGCGCACAGTATCCCCCGGCTGCAGCTCTAGCACCGGGCCAGGCAGCTGAGCATTGTAGGTCATCAGCTGGGCGCGGCGGTGGCCCAGCCGATGCACGCTCGGCATGGCGGTTAGGTCAACCTCAAGCAGGCCATCTTGGCTAATCACACGCTGCGGCGCTGTCGCACACTGCCGAGCACAGCGCGACAGCGCCACTGTCCCGACGCCAGCACTCGCTAATTTGATAAACGATCTTCGCTTCAAGCCAGAATCCCTATGGTGTGCCTCATGTTTGCTTATACCGTAATAGCTAAAATAACTCTCCAGTTTCCTAGAGAGTCGAGCTAAGCTAGAAATATCGCGCTAGGGAAATACTATGCCGTCTACCCTAAAACTAACCCGTGAGCCTGTCACGCTGCTGCGGATTGGAGAAGTAAAGCAGCGCAGCCAGGTACCGATCAAAACTATTCGCTATTACGAAGAACTGGGACTCATTAAAGCCAAAAAGCGCTCTGAAGGCGGGTTTCGCCTATTTTCTACCGATGTTTTACCGCGACTGGCCTTTATTAAGCGATCGCAAAAGCTCGGCCTCAGCCTGCAAGAGATCAACGAAATTCTCTCAATTCACGATCACGGCGAGCTGCCCTGCGAAGAAGTCAAACAAAAATTTCAAACCAAGATTCATCAGATTGAAGAACAGATTGAGCAGCTGGGGCTGCTCAAAGCTCAGCTGCAAACCCTAATCTCCGTTCAGCCCAGCGCCGCAAGCAGCGACAGCATCTGTCCGATTATTGAAAGCGCAGACACCGCAGCTGGCTGATTTTACCTGCTTCTCAGCCTGTCCTCAGACTCTCCTTCTATTCTAGGAAGCGTAGCTCTAGAGGACCTACCATGAAAGTTGATCAGCGGATGGCGCTATCTCTACTGCTGCTGCGCTGGAGCGTCGCGCTCGTACTCCTGATGTGGACGATTGATAAGTTTGTTCGTCCTGAGCATGCCGCAGCCGTCTACGAGAACTTTTACTTTATCGGCGGGCTAGGCGCTACGCCGTTTTACATTTTAGGCGCTTTAGAGCTGGTGCTCATCGTCGCTTTCGTCGCCGGATTTCGCAAGCGCCTCACCTATGGGCTGGTGCTGTTTATTCACGCTGTTTCTACGTTGTCGGCCTGGCGGCAGTACTTCGCCCCCTTCCAAGATCCAAACCTGCTATTCTTTGCGGCTTGGCCCATGCTAGCCGGCTGCTTTGCCCTCTATCTGCTCAGGGATATGGACACGATCGGCACGGTTGATTAGCCCTGCTTATCTTGGCTGTACAACCCTTGAAACCCTTGACTTGCCTGCTGCCAGCCTAGCTGAATCTCCGGCCAGCGCAGCATCCAAAATGCCTGAATCTGCACCCAGCTCAGCGCCAGCAGCATCGGCAGCGTCAGCGGCATCTGTCGACGCAGGGTAGTA
>JAAHIA010000414.1 GCA_010671975.1 Leptolyngbya sp. SIO4C1
TCTGATATGATTTAGCATACTAGAGGTTGACCTCTGGTGACAATGCCTCATGCAGGTTCTGCCGACCAAAGCTTGTCCTGCATGGGGTACATACCTTTTATCACTAGAGGTCAACCTCTAGTATGCTAAATCATATCAGAGGTTGACCGCTATAGAGGTCAACCTCGCATGGCGGATTCTAAAAAGGATCAGTTTGTGCTGAAACGCAAAGAGTTAGGGATCACCCAGGAGGAAATAGCCAAGGCTCTCAATTTGAACCCTAGAGCTATTTCTGATTGGGAAAATGGCCGACACAAACCAAGGCTGTCATTTAGGCAGACTGCCGTTTTGTGCGACATGCTCAAAATGTCAGTTCATGAGCTAGCTGATATTTTTGAGCCGATTATCGAAGGCTCTCAAAGCTAAAGCCGGGGTAGGCACCAACCACCCCCCGGCTCTAGTTTCCTTAAGTGCATATCAAAAGGAGTAAATAAATTATGAAACTCATACATTCTGGCTAACCACAGTAGTTCTACTGAGTTAGCCCTTTTTTCTGACCAGCAGTGCTCAAATTCTCAATACAGCTCGCTTATTTAGTGAGCACTGCTTTTGCTGTCTTCAAATACTTTGAGAGGACAACAATCGGACAGAGAACGGACAGGGCAGCGAACATTAGTCAAACACTTTCAGGACAGCTCGAAAAACCTAGCTGATAAGGACTTTGTCGATGATAGGACAGTCACCAGACATACGTTTAGACATTGAAACGGACATCGCCGGACAGCAACCGGATAGCAGCGGACAGGGGGCACCCTACTCAGCTGTCCAATTAGCAGAAGAGCTAAATATAGGCGATTCAACAATTAGAAAAAGATGGTTTCAATGGCTGCTCAAAGTAGCACCTGAACCACTCTTGAAAACCGCAGATGGCTATACCGAATTAGCGCGCACCCTGTTTCACGAATTCGCCAAAGTTGACCAGCGCGATCGTAAAAACTGGGTAACCGATGCCAAAGCTCGCTACTCAGCCGAATGGGACTCAGCAGGCATCATCGAGGGTGAGCTGATGCCGCCTGAGGTCGGCGGGGCGCTGGCTATCCTGCAAACGGCCAACCTCACAACGCAAGCCGCGATCGATCAAGAGCTGGCTGATTTGGATGGCTTTATCGATCAGCTCAATGAGGCTGAAGCTAATTTCTCAGCTCAGGAGCTGGCTACTTTTAAGCTGGCTGGGGTCAAGCGCGGGGCGATGCGGTTCAAGATTGAGGCTCAGGCTGAAGCGCAAACCTACAATCACCTGCGTCAGCAGCGGATGCAAGGGGGAACGGATGCTTAAAACGCTACCGTTTGGGCTGCTGATTTATTGGCTCGCTGCGGGCTGTTCGTCGTCGGGGGAGGTTGCAGTTGCCTCGAAAACAGGTCTGGATGTCACTCAAAAAGCGACGCCTTCGGCTAGCGCTCAGCCCTATGGCCTGGATGGCTCGCTGTCTAAAGAGGATGTCATCGCGCTAGTTCATCTCAGCTGGCCGCAAAGCTATGAAGCTGTCAGCGGGCGCCTGGGGTTTCCAGCCTATCGGGATGAGACTGCTGATTACTATCAGCTGCCAAATGGCCACTGGACAGCCATCTACTACACCGGCGCTACGGCGACCGGCTATAGCTTAAGCGATTCGGGGGAATAGACAAATGGTTAGACTGACTAGGCGCGAGCGTCAGCTGTTAGATGCCTACTTGAGTGAATTGAGCCCTCAAAGACGGGCTGACATGGAGGAAGCGCTGGCTGACTTTGATGGTGACTACCATCAGCTGATGAGTCATATCAAGCGGTTAGGGGGTACTGATACAGACTTCACAGCCGTTAACCGTGGCGCGAGAAAGGAAATGAAAAAAGGTCGTAATCAAGTCAACCTGACTGACCATGAAGAATTATCTACTTGGGCGGAAGGGTACCGACAGACTAAAATTCAGATGGAGGACCTGAGCGATCCCGAAGGGGATGCCCGCACAGGTTTCAACTTGGCAAAACGACTATGGGGAATGCTCGGATGGGATTAAATGACTTTCCACAGGAACCTGTGCCCAATAGCCATCCTTTAATTACCAAGCTCAACTCGTTGAATGTTGAGGAAGATGATCTTGAAGCGCATCCCCTGATATATCAGTGTTTTGAAGAGGGTGTCTTTGATTGGTTTAACCCCAAGTTCCTCAGTTTCTTAGGCCAGGTCATCAGAGATTTGGTTGTTGTTTCTAGGCTTGAGCTTTACCAAATGCGGGGTGTCATGTACGCCCGGTATGTTCTAGAGCACATGCCCAAAGGTATTGACGACAGCCTACTGGAGAAAATGCAAGAGATTGCTGATAGGCCGTATGTCTACCACGTCAACCCAAGCCCAAAATTGAACTATTCGGAATGGCTAGCATTCTGTGCTCACGGTTACTACTACAAGCTGCGTCAACAGACGATTTTGCGTCAGCGCCTACGCCACGCTAGACGCAAAGCAGCTTGATTTAAGAGAGGGGCAATTCTGAACAGATCACCGAAGAACCTATGACCTAACGTCCCTCTAAAACTTGGGCAGCCGTTAGCTCCAACTCTCCAAACAACAGCGACGAAATATGGCGCTTGCCCTGATAGACTGTCTCCTCATATAGCCCTTCTACCCACGCCAGCACAGTTACCTTTTGCTGCACGGGTCCACAATCCAATATTCTGCAATCCCCCGTGCTGCATACTCTGAGCGCTTGTAGCGATAATCTTGGTTCTCTTGCTTGGAGCTCACTACCTCTACCACCAAAAGGGGAGACGGCATATCAAACATGACTGTTGACCGGCTTGCACCCTCTAGCGCAGCGGCCAGCTCCTCAGACAAAATCATCAAATCTGGTAGTCGCACCGTTGCCCGTGACCCGGTGACCGCAATCTCAGTCTTCATCGTCAGCCGATAGGCAGGAATCCCCTGCTGCAAAAAATAGGCAAACAAAAAGCTAGCAATGCGCCGATTCAACTCGCTTTCTGGCGGCATTTCAACCAACTCCCCATTTACCAACTCATAACGAGTGTCTGTACCATCGTCATAGTCGAGGTACGCTTGCAGCGTCATCTTTTGAGTGGTAACCGACATGCGATCGCAGCCTCCTATCAAGCTGGATCAGAATCTGCTCGTCATTCTAACAAAGGCCGAGTGGCTACAGACTTGGGTAAGCTTTATCCCACTGGACTAAAAACGGACTTTTTGGGGCAACTGTCACAAGGGCAAAAGCCCCATTCTTTCGTTAAGAGGTTTCGCTGAAACCCTTATTTTCTCGTTGAGTAGTTGCAAGACTACACAACGATTCTAGTTGCTGGGAAAACCAGGCTCAGTTAGGGAGTCGGTAGTCGGTAAGCTTTTTCACTAGGTGGGATGCGACATGAAGACCTGCTTTTCACTAAACAGACAAAATATCGGCCTCATAAAGATAGCTTAAGCGTAGGAAACTACTTCGGATATAGATGCTATTTAGCAATTATTAGAAAACCAATATCAATTCCTGATTAAAAAGCTAAAATAATCTAAGCTAAAAACTCACAAATCCCCTTTCAAAATTAAGTATGAGCCTTCACTATACTAACAAAGGAAAACGCGCGAATTTTGGAGTTTGTAATATCTGTAAAGAATCAGGTCCTTTAAGCTGGGATCATGTTCCACCTAAGGGCGGGATTGATTTAACATCAGTGGAGAAACTGAATATTTTTCAACGCTCAGTCGCAAGCCTAGATGAGTTAAAACCTCGCATTTCACAAAATGGCGTGAAATATAGGACGCTTTGTAAGGAGTGCAACTCACGCTTGGGCAATAAATATGATCATGTGTTAAATTCTTTTGCTATTGGAGTGGGGAAACTTCTAAAGTCTCCTTTAGAGCTTCCACCCATCATCCATTACAGAACGCAGCCAGCAATTCTAATCAGATCTATTCTTGGGCATTTGCTAGCGGCCAAGAACAGGATAGATGATGTTGTTTTTGATGAAAAAATACGTCAGTTTCTAGATGATGAAAACGCTTGTTTGTCCGAAGACATCAAAGTCTTTTATTGGCTTTACCCATATAAAGATATTGTAGTAGTTCGGGATGTGTGTATGCCTGCTGTAAGGGGCAAATTTACAATGCCCGGTTTTTTTAGTGGTATCCTCAAGTATTTTCCGATAGCTTATATCGTCTGCGATTTAGAGCGATATGAAAATCTTGAAGAGTTGACGCGCTATCGTGGTTGCAACTTGAATGACACTATAGAAATTCCTATTCGATTGACACAAAAGGAGCATCCAAGTTGGCCCCCGCGCTGGCCGCCAGCAGCACCTTGCGGAACAGCTTGTAGTCCTTGGCCAGCGCGATGCACACCATGTCCCAGATGACC
>JAAHIA010000415.1 GCA_010671975.1 Leptolyngbya sp. SIO4C1
ACTTTGACCGCGCTATCGAACTCGATAATGACTACAAATGGGCGATTGCAAGTCGAGGTGAGACTTATCAGCTGATGCAGCGCTATGAGGAAGCTCTTGCTGACTTTGACCGCGCTATCGAACTCGATAATGACTACAAATGGGCGATTGCAAGTCGAGGTGAAATCTATCTACTTCTGCATCAATACGGTCGAGCGTTGGCTGATTTCAATACAGCAATAGATATAGAAGCAAACGATTGGCGTTACTACGGTCGAGCCTTAGCCTACCTAAGTTTAAGAGACAAAGAAAACGCTAAGGCTAATTTAACCCAAGCAATTCAGCTTGCTCAGCAAGATTATCAGAAAGATGCGAGCAATTATCGAAATACGTTGAATCTAGCCCTCTATTTTTTGGTTGCTTGCAAGCTCGATAGAGCAAAACACTTTTATCAAGATGCGCTTTCTCAGAGACCTTCCACCTTTTTGATTAGTGAAGCGATTCAAGATTTACAAGATTTACTAACTATCTTCCCAAACTATCCGAGCGCAGAAGAAATTCAAATATTTTTGCAACGTCAGCTACAAGAGCTTGAAAAGTTGTCGCGCTAGCTGAGCTGTAGTAGCTCAGCCAGTGCCCGCGAGCCGAGCGCAGCTGCCTCACGCAGAGCCGCCTTATACTGTCCCCTCATACAGACATCTCAACGCTTGACTGAGGCGCGTCTGCACCGTATCGTCAAGTGTTAAGCCGCTTTCGGTGGCCGATTACAGAACTCAATACTTTAGCGCCGCTCGCGGGTGCTTGGACCCACCCAACGAGCAGCTAAACCCCCACGCTACCAAAGCTAGCGGGAGGTCTAAGGGTCATGGTACCCCTTAGCCACCCCATGCGCATGCCTGCGGGGTGGCTATTGTTTGCGAGTTCTGGTTTCCGCTGGGGGGGCCGCTGCGGCGGCACTCCCTGGCTTTCCTACAAACCCTATAGCCAGGAAACCAGACATGACCTTTCAATCTGCTGACGGTCAATTCACCAATAGTCAATCTACCGGCAGCCCGTCTACCGACAGCGCCGGTACGGCCCTGCCCTCCGGCAGCAGCGCCGACGTTGCCCAGTTTGAGACGCTGCGCCTGATTATGCTCGGCCGCCTACCCGTCGTGCGCGCGGGCATCACGCAGCTGCATCAGCGCGGCTATGCCGAACCCAACGACTGGAGTAAGCCGCTGCCCACCGGGCGAGCGGGCGAGGTGATGGCGATTTTGACCAAGCGAATGCGCGTGGTCGAGTAATTTGCATTTTTACTTCGTGAGCAAGTGATAAAGTCATTTTGCTTGTCTCACCCATTGACGAAACTGTCGAATGGCTTGGGTCTCACCGATTTCTAGCCGCAGCGCTAAATATTTGACAATAACTGCAGCCGGCAGCCAAGGAAACGTGGGGCTTTGCTCAACGGCTTGATAGTGACCTGCCGGCAGCATACGATTCTGTAGCACACGGTCCTGCAGCACACGGTCCTGCAGCACATAATACTGCAGCGTCCGACCGTCACATTTCCATAGCTCCGGTATGCCTAAGCTGGCGTAAATGGGGAAGCGGCGATCAGACGGACTGGTAATGTCGATTTCTAAAATTAAATCGGGTGGCGGATCAACGCTTAGATCAATGTCTTCTTTATGGCGGATCAGCGGCTCGCTTGTGAGATAGTAGACTGAATCTGGTTCACCACCGACGCTGCGATCGCGCCGCTTCAGCGTCATCGCCCCTACCTTCCGCAGATTTAGATCTAGCTCCTGCGCGATCGCGCTAATCAGGCTCTCGATAAAGCGATTGCTGCCTTCATGCCGTGAGAGCGGCGCCATAATTTCTAGCGTGCCGTCAAAGTAGTAAAACCGAGTATTGCGATCGCACCCTGCCTCATGCAGCAGCTGCTCAAACGTCTCCCAGACAATACCGTGCAGTACAACGCGCTCCTCTGCTAAAGAGTCTATCTGGGGAATCATAGTAACCTCTCCAGCATTGGTTCCTCTATTGTGCATTACCGACAGCTTAAACGATCTACACTAAAAGCTAGCCGCATCAGGCAGCGCTTATGAGCACGCTTCAGACCTTGACCCTACAAGATTTCTTAGCTTTGCCGACTAACGATGTCGCCCATGAGCTGATTAATGGAGCCGCTGTCCCTAAAGTGTCGCCCAAACGATTTCACTCACAAACGCAGAAGGCAATGCTTCGCTTGCTCGATGACTGTCTTTATGCCGAACGCGGTACCCGTGACCTATCGCGGCAGCGCTTCGATTATTGATGAGCAGCTGCCCGGCCTTGCAATTAGCGCACAGCGGCTGTTCGAATTGGCTGGTCTGCTGTAGTGAATGATTCTGTAGATTAGTTTTGTTGAATCAAAAGCTTATGTCAAATAATTTATAACGAACATGTGTTATAAATAAGCCATGCCTAAAATCGTCGATCACAATCGCTACCGTCGAGAGCTGCTACAGCGTGCTTTGGCGATCTTTGCTGAGCAGGGGTACGGCGCTATCACCATGCGACAAATTGCCAAGCGGCTCGGGGTGTCTACTGGCACGCTGTATCACTATTTCCCAAGCAAAGAGGGATTGTTTATGCAATTGGTGCAGGAGCTATGTGAGCGAGACATCACTGACTTTTTTGACCAAGCGCCGGTTGCAGCGGCCGTTGGCGATCGGCTGCGGGCGGTCGTGGCGTTCTATCTTGAAAACTTTCGGTTCTATCAGCAGCAGCTACTGCTATGGGTTGATTTTCATCAGCATCGTCAGCGGGCAGCCCCTGATGAACAGCCGTTTTTGCAGGGCTTCTGGCAGCGCACGCGCGACCGACTCGCCAGTTATCTACAGCTGCCAAACCCAGCCCATGTAGATTTTGTTTTAGTTTTTATGGATGGGCTGCTGCTGCAGTTCCTCTATCACCGTGGCGAAATAGAGTCAGATTGGCTGACTCAGCAAATGGAGGTGCTGGTAGCTCTGATAGATGCGCACTAAAGGTTGAAATTTCATCTTTTTTATAACGCACGTTCGTTATTGTTTTTAGGAGTTGCTTATGCAGTTACAGTCTGTTGCGTCCGATCTGTGGGTGGCCATTCAGCCGCTGCGGTTTTTGGGGTTAGAGGTAGGCTGCCGAATGACTCTTGTGCGGCTGCCCAGCCAGGGGCTGGTGATGATTTCACCGATTGAGCTGCAGCCAGCCGATCGATCGTCAATCGATCGATTGGGCAAGGTGCGTCATATTGTTGCCCCCAACCTGTTTCATCATCTATTCGTAGATTCGGCTCAGAGGCTTTATCCTGATGCCAAGCTGTGGGGCGCAGCTGACCTTGCTCAAAAGCGCCCCGATCTCAGCCTAGCTGCCATACTGGATCAGCCTGGCAGCTTTGAATCGGTGCTGAGCCATCTTCCGTTTCGAGGCTTTGCAGCGCTGCTTCCTCGCGGCATCAAGCTGGTGCAGGAGACGGTCTTTTGTCATCACCCATCGCGCACGCTGATTCTCACCGATACAGCCTTTCACTTCGATCAAACCAGTGCACTCAGCACCCGTCTGGCTGCTAAGGCAATCGGCTCGTACAACTGTTTACGCCCCTCTCGCTTAGAGAAGTGGGGAACTCGAGACAAAGCGCGCGTCGAAGCCTCAGTGCAGCAGGTGCTGGCCTGGGAGTTTGATCGCGTGATTCCAGCGCACGGCTCGATTGTAGACACTGACGGCAAGGCCCAGCTGCAAGCGGGCTACGAGTGGTTTTTGAACAAATCGCTGGCGTAAGCGGTTGGCTACTGTCGGCTAAGGCGCAGCGCGAGTAGGTCGTGGGGCGGCTGCGCTGACTGATAGCGCACAGGGGAAATGGCGATGCCGCCGCGCCACGCGAGCTAGCAGCCGACTGCTAGCTCGGTGAGGGCGCAGGCAGTGAGAATGTCGGTTACCATAGACCCACCCCCCTCACGAGCTCACACTATGAGACCCCGCTGTCGCCTCATCGGCCTGAGTGCGCTGCTGAGTATCGCACTGTTCCCGGCTAGCGCGATCGCGGCGAGCTTTGCTTTTGGTGAGCGGGCGGTGATTGGGCTCTATCGCGGTGCGGGCAATCTGCTGGGGCCGCTGAGTGAGGGCTTTGGCGGGTCTGGGGTAGATCAGCTAGAGCGTAAGATTCAGGCGGCATTCCCGAGCTACCATCTCAGTACGCAGACGTTTGAGTCCTATGCCGGCAATGTGTTTGATTTCCGCGAGGTGGGGGGTAGAGATCGTCGTCGAGCCGAACCGGCAGCACACCAGCCGACGCGGGGCGGCGGGCGAGCAGCGTCAGTGCTCTTCCGCTACCGATGACACGCCAGTGCGCATCGGTTCTTGGAGCCGCACCGAGC
>JAAHIA010000416.1 GCA_010671975.1 Leptolyngbya sp. SIO4C1
GCCAATCAGACAGACTTGCTTGATAAAACTCATGCGCCGCTATTAAATAACGTTACGAAAACCTCCGTGCGAGTTTACCGGACACACCGTACTTGAGGCAAGGCGATATTCGTAAAAGGGAGCGCTAGCGGATACTGACAAAGCCTGCCTGCTCAATCAGGGTCTGACCTTCAGGGC
The DNA here is from genome assembly GCA_010671975.1 of Leptolyngbya sp. SIO4C1. Taxonomy (GTDB): domain Bacteria; phylum Cyanobacteriota; class Cyanobacteriia; order Phormidesmidales; family Phormidesmidaceae; genus SIO4C1. The sequence continues at coordinate 178 of JAAHIA010000416.1, forward strand.
TAAGTAAAATATCGGTATAGGCCCGCCCAGCGGCTTCATCTGTCGAGCCATTGACCTTGACAATAACAAACAGGCGACGGGTCAGTGGATAGGAGCCGCTTCTAAACGCGATAACGTTGAGCTGGTTACGCTGCTCTGGGCAGTCAGCTGAGCGAACCAGCGGCGCCTGGTAGGCAGGCACAAAAGCAGCACCGTCTGCGCCTGCCAAGGGCAAAGTTTTTACTTGACACTGGGGCACAATTTCAGGCGCAGACGCAAAGTACAGGCCGCCTAGCGTAGATTCGACCTGGCGTAGTCCTGCAGTGGTGCTATCAACAAACTGAACGGCCTGACCAAAGTCAGCCCCGTTCATCACATTTTCGACAAAAAATTCGGGCGTACCAGCAGCAGAGGGCGGTCTTGAAAAAGGTTGAATGGGCAGGTCAGGGCCACCCACCTCAGACCAGTTAGTAATCAGTCCTTGATAGATATCGCCCAGCTGCGATATGGTCAGTCCGTCTACGGCAAGGCTAGGGTGAACCGCAACTGCGATACCGTCGATAGCGATGGGAATTTGCTCTAGCTCAATCCCACGTTGCTGAGCGGTGTCATACTCCTGAGGTTTGAGCGGCCGAGAGGATTCTGAAAAAGATAGCTGGCCTTCAAGCAGCATTTCAATACCAACGCTAGAACCAGGCGTTTTGCTATATGGACTGGTATAGCGCAGCTCGAACTCAGGAAATGTTTGCTCAATGAAAGGCTCTAGCTGAGCTCGAAGCGGCACAAACGTTGTGCTGCCGCCGTAGTTGAAGAGGCCATCTGGTATATCTGATAGAGACGCTAGGGAAGCAGCGTTACTAGCGTTGAAGATTTTTACATCAGCAGAGTCATTACGGGCAGTTCCAGCTAACGGAGATGGCTTAGAAATGAAACCCCAGATGACAATAATTAACCCCATTAAAGCGATTCCAGGAAGCAGGTAGAGCAGAGATTTGGTATTACCTTGAGGTTTCATATCGAGTGTCCTCGAGAATCTTTTAGAACCTATGACATGAGCTTCAATTTTGAGCAAAAGTCGCGATTAACTGACCCCTGCTTGCGGAAAGGGCTTCAAACCAGTCATTTTCATTTACTTGAGCCTTCTGCCGAGCTCAGGATAGATTTCAAAAGGATCGCTAGAACCGCAGTTCTAATCGGCTTCAGCTGTCTGAAATAACAGACAGAAACGACTTGACGATTTTGAGTTTGTAGAACATGCTAACGTCTCAGTCGTTTCTGTCATCAATCGCTGACGCTGAGACTGCAGCCTGAGCAGTGCTCAACCTTTACAGAGCCGGTAGCAAAGCCGGCAGAAAGCGAGTGGTGCGTATGCCATACCCACTGCATTTGGCAGTTTAGTGGCGGCCCGCTACTGCAAATAATCCTGCAGCGCCTTGACCGAGGTCGTTTGCTGCTGTAATGAACGGATGGCTTCAGTCGTTGCGCGCGCGCCTGCCAGCGTCGTGGTAGTTGGAATTTTATATTCCAGCGCCGCGCGGCGAATGCTGCGATCGTCTTCTTGGGCGGTTTCGCCCAGCGGCGTATTGATAATTAGATGAATCTCGTGGTTCTTGATCGCATCAATGACGTGCGGTCGCCCTTCGTGCACTTTCAGCACCAGCTCAACCGGCAGGCCGCTGTCTTCTAACACCTGCCGCGTGCCGGCCGTCGCAATTAGCTTAAACCCAAGCTCGGCTAGCGTTTTAGCCACAGGTACGACGGCTGCTTTCTCCCGATCGTTCATCGAAATAAAGACGGTACCGCCACGCGGTAGGTCCTGCCCGGCGGCGAGCTCGGCTTTGGCAAAGGCGCGACCAAAGTCGACATCGATGCCCATGACTTCGCCAGTCGAACGCATCTCTGGCCCAAGCAGCGTATCGGTGCCCAGAAACTTATTGAAGGGAAAAACGGCTTCTTTGACCGAAATATGCGCCGGGATCACTTCTTCAGTCATGCCGAGCTCGCTCAGCGTCTGGCCTGCCATCACCCGGACTGCGACTTTGGCTAGCGGGATGCCGGTCGCCTTGGAGACAAACGGCACCGTCCGCGATGCGCGCGGGTTGGCTTCTAAGATATAGACTTCGTCGCCCTTGACGGCGTACTGAATATTCATCAGCCCCACCACCTGCAGCTTCTGTGCCAGTTTCACGGTCCAGTCGCGAATCGTGGCTAGGGCCTCAGCGCTGAGCGAAATAGCTGGAATTGAGCAGGCCGAATCGCCAGAGTGCACCCCCGCCTGCTCAATGTGCTCCATGATGCCGCCAATGACTACCTGCCCGGTGCGATCGCACACAGCGTCGACATCGACCTCAGTTGCATTTTCCAAAAACTTATCAATCAAAATGGGATGGTCAGGCTCCACTTGCACAGCGGTCGTCATGTAGCGCTTTAGATCGGTGTCTGAGTAGACAATCTCCATCGCCCGGCCACCCAACACGTAGCTCGGTCGCACCACCACCGGATAGTTGATCTTGCGAGCGATCGTCAGCGACTCTTCGTAGCTGCGGGCAATGCCGTTGGGCGGCTGCTTAATGCCAAGGTCCCAGAGAATCTGCTCGAAGCGTTCGCGATCTTCAGCAATGTCAATCGAGTCTGGCGAGGTGCCCCAAATCTGCGTTTTTAGGTCGGTATCTTCGCTGAGCGCCGTCTGCAGCGGCACAGCTAGCTTCAGCGGTGTCTGCCCGCCGAACTGAATGATCACGCCCTCTGGCTGCTCGGCTTCAATAATGTTGAGCACGTCTTCTTTGGTCAGCGGCTCAAAGTAGAGTCGGTCGCTGGTGTCATAGTCAGTCGAGACGGTCTCAGGGTTAGAGTTGACCATGATCGTTTCATAGTCGTCGGCCTGCAGCGCGTAGGAAGCATGACAGCAGCAGTAGTCAAATTCAATACCCTGACCAATGCGGTTAGGGCCACCGCCCAAAATCATTACCTTGCGCCGCTCGGAAGGGAGCACCTCGGTCTCGGCTTCGTAGGTAGAGTAGTAGTAGGGCGTGTAGGCTTCGAACTCCGCTGCGCAGGTATCTACGGTTTTATAGGCTGGCACCACGCCCAGCGACTTGCGATAGGCGCGCACGGCATTCTCATCTGATTTGGTAGCAAAAGCAATTTGGCGATCGCTGAAGCCCTGCTGCTTGATCTGCCACAGCCGGTCGGCTGAGAGCGACTTCAGCGGCGTGCGCTTGAGGAATTTCTCGGTTTCTAGCAAGTCAGCCAGCTTGTCTAAAAACCACAGATCAATGCCTGTGAGCTCGTAGATATCTTCAACGCTGAGCCCTAGCTGCAGCGCGTGGCGTAGCGCAAAAATGCGGTCCGGGTTAGGTGTGCGCAGGCTGGCCCGCACCTGCGAAATGGTCGGCAGCTTTTCAGAGCGATCGCAGCCCCAGCCGGCTCGACCTGTCTCTAGCGATCGCAGCGCCTTCTGCAGCGACTCTTGAAACGTGCGGCCGATTGCCATCGCTTCGCCCACCGACTTCATCTGCGTGGTCAAAATCGCTTCGCTACCTGGAAATTTCTCAAAGGCAAAGCGCGGAATCTTAGTTACCACATAGTCAATCGTGGGCTCAAAGCTGGCTGGTGTCTTTTCTGTAATGTCGTTAGGGATTTCGCTGAGCGTGTAGCCAACTGCCAGCTTGGCGGCAAACTTTGCAATCGGAAAGCCGGTCGCTTTGGAGGCCAGGGCCGAGCTGCGCGATACGCGCGGGTTCATCTCGATGACGATGACTTCACCCGTTTCTGGATTCACTGAAAACTGAATGTTGGAGCCGCCTGTCTCGACCCCAATTTCACGAATAATTTTGATGGAAGCGTCGCGCAGCCGCTGATACTCCTTATCCGTCAGGGTTTGGGCCGGCGCTACCGTAATCGAGTCGCCCGTGTGCACGCCCATCGGGTCGAGGTTCTCAATCGAGCAGATAATCACCACGTTGTCGGCTAGATCGCGCATCACCTCTAGCTCATATTCTTTCCAGCCCAGCAGCGACTGCTCGATTAAAATCTGCGAGACCGGGCTGGCATCGAGGCCAGAGCGCGAAATGATTTCAAATTCTTCCTGATTGTAGGCAATGCCGCCGCCGGTGCCGCCCAGCGTGTAAGCCGGGCGAATGATCAGCGGATAGCTACCAATTTAGATCGGAATAGCGAGCT
>JAAHIA010000417.1 GCA_010671975.1 Leptolyngbya sp. SIO4C1
TTTTCTCCTGGCGATAAGGGCGGGCTGCTCTATCAGCCTTCTCAAACGCTCAAAGATCTGTGCGCGCCGCTATCGCCAGGAGAAATGATAAAAACGCCCATGTCTTTTTGATGGGCTAGCTCAACTGCCGGCAGATTGCGCTGAAAGAAGTAGTAGTAGTGCAGGTTGATAAAGGCGAAGGCATCCGTGGCGATCGCCGCCAAAATTAGGTCTAGGCTGCCGTGCGTTGAAAATCCCACATGGCGCACGCGACCGTCATGAGTGAGCCGTGAGATCGCGCTGAGCATGCCAGAGCGTACCTGGGCTAGATGCTCGGGCGTGTTAATGCCGTGAATCGCCAGGCAGTCGATATAGTCAATGCCTAGCCGAGCCAGCGAATCGTCAAGCTGCCGCTCTACAGAGTCAGCATCCGTAGGCGTTAGCTTTGTGGTTAAAATCAGCGCCTCGCGTGGTTTACCAATTCCAGCCTGTAGCGCTTGTCCAATCAGCGCTTCGCTTTGCCCGTAGCCGCGCGCCGTTTCAATGTGATTGATGCCGCGCGCCACAGCCGCTGCCAAAACCGACCGCATGACCTCGGCCGAAGCCAGGCAGCGCATCGTCCCCAGTGAAAAAATTGAAAGCTGAAGATTGGTTTTACCGAAGCGTCGGTACTGCATTTAGTCGTTGCTGACCGAGCGCCCGCGCTCAGAAAAGTCAGACGGATTCAGCTTGGCCACGAAATCGCGAAAGGCTTCTTTTTCAGCTTCATCAGCCTCGCGGTCAACCGGAATGGAGGCATCAGCCACCACTTCTTCCATCACCCAAATCGGGGCCCCCATGCGCAGGGCAATGGCGATCGCATCGCTCGGCCGCGCGTCTAGCTCCTTCTTTTCCTCTCCGCGCACCAGCGTCATAACGGCGTAAAAGGTACTGTCTTTCAGGGAATGAATAATGACTCGCTCTAGCGCCATATCCCATTCATCCATCAGATTGGCGAACAGATCGTGGGTCATCGGACGCGAAGATACCTCATTCTCAAGCGCTCCAATAATGGCGCGCGCCTGTTCATGAGAAATAAAAATAGGCAGCGCACGACGCTCAGCTGTATCTCGCAATAAAATCACTGGATTTCGCGAGACTGCATCTAGCGCGATGCCAGCGACCTTCATTTCGATCATGGGAGATAGCCTCTAGACTCGGCGGGAAACGAATAGGGTGAAACGGCTAATCAAGCTTAGTATGAGTCGTGCCAACAGAAGTCGACCTCAGTACCAGTCCCAATCAGGACTGCTATATCTATGGTAAATAGAATATCAATGGCATGGGGACAGCAGCCACTATAATTAATGCCATCATTAACAAATTAGCGGCTCTCTACACACGCAGCGATGTTTTTCACGTAAGGATTAGCTCAATAGCGCTTCAGCTGAGCTGCAGGTCGCTGCAGATTATTGTCCACTTTGCAAATTATTCAGCGATCTTAGCAAGACAGTGTTTACTGGACTCATTCAAGCTTTAGGAAAACTTCATCATCTTAGCCAAGATCGGCTGCAGATTACCTGCTTAGAGGACCGCGACGCTATTTTAGCGGATATTGCGCTAGGGGATAGCATTGCGGTGGACGGGGTATGCCTGACGGTTGAGGCCCTGCGATCGCACGGTTTTATTGCCTCGGCGTCGCCCGAGACGCGCGATCGCTCAACGCTAGGTCAGCTGCCAGACAATGCGATCGTCAATCTAGAGCCGTCGCTGCGGGTGGGCAGCAAAATTGGCGGTCATTTTGTCACCGGTCACGTTGACGGCAGCGGCTGGCTTGAGGCAGCTGAAAAAACGGCTAACGCCTGGGAGCTGAGCTTTGTCGTAGAAACGCCGGTAGCCGCCCGCTACATTGTCCCTAAAGGCAGCATCGCCGTTAACGGGATCAGCCTGACCGTGGCCGAGTGCAACGCTGCCGGCAGCTGGTTTAAGGTTGCCATTATTCCTGTCACCTATGATGAGACCAATTTGCACGCTCTCAGGCCGCGCGATCGCGTCAATTTAGAAGGCGACGTGCTAGGCAAATATGTCGAAAAGTTTGCTCAGCTGCCGGCTCAGTCTGCTCAGCCTGAGACAGCGCTGTCCCTGGGGTTCTTGAGCGAGCATGGCTATCTGTAACTAGCTACGGAGACTAGCTACGGGCAAAACAGCGTTGCTCGCGTCTCTCGACCCGTGACTGGGTTGACCCCGGCTGCCGTCTCACAGAGCACATCGTTCATCTTTGGGTCCATCATCACATCTGTGAAGTCAGCCCCTTCAACCTCTGCTTTGCGAAAGTCAGTATTGAAAGCATAGGCCCCTTCTAAGATGGCATTTTTAAGGTTAGCTCGAATCAGCCGTGCCCCGTCTAGCGTGGCCCCCGTTAGGTCGGCTTCTTCTAGGTTGGCCATCGTTAAATTAGTGTCAAACAGCCTGACGCCGCGCAGGTTGGCATGGCTCAAGTCAGACTCTGCCATATCGGCTCTGGTATAGTCGTTGCCGCGCAGGTCTTGGCCAGCAAAATCCTGCATTCGTAGGCTCTGTCGGTCAAAGCTAGCGGCTTGAGCAGCCGTGCCTGTGCCTAGGTAGACTAGCAGCGTCAGCAAGCATCCGAGCAGACAGCGCCGCCAGCCGATTGCTCTCAGATAGCGCATGGTTCACATATCCTTAGTACTCTCTTTCTGATGTTACTAAAGAACGTCAACCGTTTAGCAGGCTAAAAATCACCCAAATTCAGCTGCAGCTTAAAACCTGGTGAACCGTTTCGCCAAATAGCAAAGGCGCCTACCGAGGGTAGACGCCTTCAAAGCTAAGCCGATTTTAGACTAGCGCTCTAGTCAAGATCCGGCATTGACAGCACAGGCTCGCTCTCACGGTTGAGGCCCTTCTCAAAGCCGCCTACAGCAGCGCGAGCACGGCCCGCATGCCATAGGTGACCCACCAAGAAGAAGAAAGCCAGGACAAAGTGAGACGTGGCTAGCCACTGACGGGGGTTCACAAAGTTAACCGAGTTAATCTCAGTGATGATACCGCCCACGGAGTTCAAAGACGCGTTCGGTGCATGAGTCATGTACTCAGCAGCACGACGCACCTGCCAAGGCTGAATGTCGTTCTTAAGCTTGTCTAAGTCGAGGCCGTTGGTTCCGCGCAGCGGTGCCAGCCAAGGACCGTCAAAGTCCCAAAAACGCATGGTCTCACCCCCAAAGATGATCTCACCCGTGGGTGAGCGCATCAGGTACTTACCCAGACCGGTTGGGCCCTGGGCCGCACCGATGTTGGCACCTAGGCGCTGATCGCGAACCAGGAAGGTCATTGCCTGAGCCTGGGATGCTTCAGCGTTGGTCGGACCGTAGAACTCGCTGGGATAGGCAGTGTTATTGAACCACACCATACAGGAGGCAATAAAGCCCATCAGCGCCAGCGCACCAAGGCTGTAAGACAGATAGGCTTCACCCGACCAAACGAAAGCCCGGCGAACCCAGCCAAACGGCTTAGTCAAAATATGCCAAACACCACCGGCAATACAAATAAGGCCAACCCAGATATGACCGCCAATGATGTCTTCCATGTTGTCGACGCCGACAATCCAGCCTTCACCACCGAACGGCGACTTGAGCAAGTAGCCAAAAATTACGGCCGGATTGAGCGTTGGATTGGTGATCACGCGGACATCGCCACCGCCGGGTGCCCAAGTGTCGTAAACGCCGCCAAAGAAGGTCGCCTTGAAGACCAGCAGCAGCGCCCCAATCCCCAGCAGAATCAGGTGATAGCCAATGATGTTGGTCATCTGATTCTTATCCTTCCAGTCTTGCTGGAAGAAGCTGGAATATTCTTCGAGCGTCTCAGGACCACGCAGGGCATGATAGACGCCACCTAGACCTAACACGGCCGAAGAAACTAGGTGTAAAACCCCGACGACAAAATAGGGGAAGGTGTCGACAATTTCTCCACCTGGGCCTACCCCCCAGCCTAGGGTTGCGAGGTGAGGCAATAGAATAAAGCCTTGCTCATAGAGCGGCTTTTCAGGCACAAAGTGAGAGACCTCAAACAGGGTCATCGCACCGGCCCAGAGCACAATCAGACCTGCGTGCGCAACATGTGCGCCCAGCAGCTTACCTGATAGGTCAATTAAGCGAGCGTTACCAGCCCACCAGGCAAACCCGGTGGATTCCTGGTCGCGCCCTGCGATGTAATTACTAGAGAGCGTTACCACGTGGCAGTACCTCTTCTGGGAATACAAACTTCTGATGCGGCTGGTCCTGCGGCGCCATCCACGCTCGCAAACCTTCATTCAGCAAGATGTTCTTCGTGTAGAACGTCTCAAACTCAGGATCTTCCGCCG
>JAAHIA010000418.1 GCA_010671975.1 Leptolyngbya sp. SIO4C1
TTAACAAAGCGCAAAGGCATTGATCAGGTGTTAGATGCGATCGCGCTTTCTCCAGCCCAGACTTGCGAAAACCTATGTTTACTCATGGTTGGGCCTTTGGGCGCAGGCGTAGCCGACAAGGAAAGACTTAATACTCGAATTTCAGATCTTAGAACCACTTCCAAGGCACAAATTATTGTATGTGATGAATTTGTTGCTGACAAAGATGTTCAGCCCTATTTTCAGCTGTCGGACTTTGTTTTAGCAACCTATCAGAAACACGTTGGTATGAGCAATATTCTGATTCGAGCCGCGCTTGCTCAGAAGCCTGTTATTTCATCTAATTACGGTCTGATGGGAGAAGTTACACGTCGGTTTGGCCTGGGGTTAACAGTGAACTCAGCCAGGCCTACTGAAATTGCGTTAGCTTTGACTCGCTGTATGACCGATAAAACTGAGCCACTGTGCAATCTTATTGACACGGAACAGTTTGGGAAACAAAACTCAGCAGAGAGATTTTCTCAAGTCATTTTTCAGCATTTGCTTAAGTCAGCTCAAAAAGCCTAAATCTGGAGAGGACAACTGATGAATTAGCGATAAGGAGCGATTAACTAATACAAGTAGTTTATGCAAATGACTAAAAACATAAATAAAGTTCGAATAGCGTGGTTAATACCTGTAGCTTGGTTCTATTGGCAGCCCTTTCTGAGCGAGTTTACAAAACAGTTTCCAAACACTGTTGTTTTTACTGCTCTTTTTCCTGGTTATGCAAAGGGATACGAAGATACTCTAAATATTCGCCTCATTGGTCAATGGAAAGTTGCCAGAAAACAATCGCCTCATCAAGGCTATGGTTCTGGTCTAACCTATATTTCTCCAATGATAGTTTTTTCACTCTTTAAGTTTAGACCTCATATTATTTATAGTAATTCTTTTGGCATTTGGACTTTATTAGCGCTAATCTTCAAGGTTATTGGCTTTTGGAAAGTGGTCATTGCATACGAAGGGAGCGCACCTGGCGTTGACTTCTTGAATAAGCCCCGTCGCTTGGCACTGCGTCGACTAATGGCTCGCCTGGCCGATGGTTTTATTACCAACAGTCAGGCCGGTCGTGACTATCTGATCAAGCATCTAGGTGCCGATGAAGCACAGGTGTTTGCCTATCCCTATGAAGTCCCCGCTGCAAAGTCCTTATTCGCAGAGAGCAATGAACACGCTCCAGCAGCAATTGAAGTATTAAACCGCCCTCTCTTTTTGTTTGTTGGTCGAGTGATGCCTCGTAAGGGACTCAAAACGCTGCTAGAAGCCTGCATTCAGCTTAAACAGAGAGGGCATCAGGAGTATACGCTATTGGTTATTGGTGATGGAGAGGACCTAGATAGCTTACAAACGTACTGTCAGAACCAACAGATTGACAACTGCGTTGTCTGGGCTGGACAGATAGACTACAGCCAAATTGGCAGCTACTTCAGAGCAGCAGATGTCTTCATTTTGCCAACAATTGAAGACACTTGGGGAGTTGTTGTCTTAGAAGCCATGCTGTTTGGTAAGGCAGTGCTCTGTTCGACAGGAGCAGGTTCATCAGAGTTAATTTCGCCAGGAGATAATGGGTTTGTCTTTCGTCCTAATCACCCAGAAGAGTTAGCCGATGTGATGCAGGTTATGATTGAGCATCCGGAGAAGATAAAGCTCGTTGGCGAAAAATCTCGTCAGGTGATGGATCACCATACACCTGAGTCAGCTGCACGGTTTTTAGGTAATGTCACTGCCTGCGTTATACCAGAGGTAGGGTGAATCACTATGCAGAAACTATCAATCGCACTGCTTACCTGGGGGTTGAAAGGCGGTTCACTGGCAAACTATACGTTAGCACTGGCACAGGGCTTTCTAGAGGCTGGCGTAGAGAAGATTTATCTTGTTTATATTGCTCGCGGTCCAGGTGAAGGGGTGGAAATACCGAGTCAGGTAGAGCTAGTCCCACTGGAGGCTCATCGATCCCGCTCTGCACCTTTTCACATTGCCAAAATGATCAACAGGCTGCGGCCTGACGTTTTAATTTCAGTTTCGGCTTTTGTTAACATGCCGGCTACGATTGGCTGGCTGCTATCTGGCGTACGCTCAACTAAGCTAATTGTCAGCCAACACTCTACGATGAGCTATAAAGCTTACGTCGAGCTGAAGCACGATGTAAAGTTTAGATTTCAGCCGCTGATGGCGCGCTTACTCTATCCTCGCGCGAGCGCCGTACATGCGAATAGCCAACACGTGCTAGACGATTTGCTCTATAAAATTAAGATCGGCGTGCCAACTACACGGGCTTTTGCAACTGCTAATCCAGTTGATGCGGTTCGTATTCGCCATCATGCTCAAGCCCCACCAACCCATCCTTGGCTAAAAACTAAGGAAATGCCTGTAATTCTTAGCGTTGGTAGATTGGCTAAACAAAAAAATTATCCGCTTCTCGTAGAAGCGTTCGCTAAGCTGCGCAATCAGCAGCCAGCTCGATTAGTCATTTTGGGAGAAGGCCCTGAGCGTCAAACGCTCGAGCAGCAAATCCGTGCTTTGAACATCAAAAATTGGGTCAGCCTGCCTGGTTTTGTTAGTAATCCTTGGGCAGAGATGGCCAATGCTGATGTATTTGCTCTATCCTCTGAAGAGGAACCGTTTGGACTGGTTTTGGTGGAGGCGATGGCCTGCGATCTTCCTATCGTTTCAACTCATGCTCTGGGCAATGGACCACAGGCAGTGCTGGGCGATGGAAAATACGGTCGCTTGATTTCTAACGCAGATGCCCAGTGCTTAGCCAGTCACTTGGCTAGCATATTGTCTGATACTGCGCTACGTTCTGAATTGATTCAGCTAGGTAGAAAAAGGTGCGAAGATTTTGAACCTCAAAAAATTGCCCAAACGTGGTTATCTTTTATAGATAAAAATATTATAGATAAAAATATTCTTTAAAAACTATTTGCAATCAGCCAAAGAGATAGAAAGCAAGAAAACTACGGCACCTGACAATGAATGCGAATCAAAACAGTCAAACTCAAGCCTATTCAGATACTCAGTATTTACTAAGGCGTAAAATACCGCCCTCTCTTTATTATAAGCTGCGTAACTTTAGCCGTCAGTACCCAAGCCTTTTTCTGCCGTTTGCTCGATGGCGATGGTCTCGCTGGCGTCAAAAGCACAGCATAAACATGATTGGCCCAGAACCTGCTGCACCTAATCCTGTTACAAAATCAGCAGAAATTGTGATTGAAGGGTTTCCCAGGATGGGAAATACCTTTGCCCATATTGCTTTTAAGATGGCGCAAAATCGCCCTATTGAAATTGGCCATCACACCCATGCTGCTGCCCAAGTAGTCGCGGCAGCCCGTATGAAAATTCCGACCATTGTACTTGTTCGTAAGCCTGAGTCAGCTATTATTTCATATCTCATTGGTGATTTTGACCCTTCGCTCACTATAGAGCAATCGCTTGGTGAGTATATTAGCTTTTATAAAACTATTTTACCCTATCGCAATCGATTTATTATTGCTGAATTTGATGAAGTCACAACTAACTATGGCCTTACTATTGAAAAAGTAAATCAGAAATTTGGCACCTCGTTTATTCCCTTTAAACATACTGAGGAGAATGTTCAGGAATGCTTTCGCTGGATTGAGGAAGGATTTCAAAAGACCTTCGGTCAGCTTTCAGAGAAGGTGGTTTGTCGTCCTTCTGAATCCCGAGAGTCCTTAAAGCAAGAAATCAGAACACAATTCTATCAAATGCAGTATAAAGAACTTCGTATGGCGGCCGACAACATTTACAGGCAGCTGACAGAGGTAGCGCAACAGTTTTGAAGCATCACTGATCATAGCATTGGACTATAGAGCAGTGGCATTTCACGAGCCCAAGCTGAGGCAGTATACAGAGTTTGCTGTGGCGTCGTAGCCTTATCCTTGCTCTAAACTAGTGACGGACGCTCATCCAACAGCTCATGACTCTGATTACGCTGCGCTCGGTCCAGAAGGACTTTGGCATCAAAGAAATCCTCAAGGACGCTTCCCTTAGCCTAGAGGAAGGCGAAAAGGTGGGCCTGATTGGCATCAACGGCTCCGGCAAATCGACGCTGCTCAAGATGATGGCGGGGCTAGAGCCGATTGACGGCGGCGAAATTTGGACGAACTCGGGCGCTAAAGTCGTCTACCTGCCACAGCAGCCTGACCTAAATGACGAGCATACGGTGCTAGAGCAGGTCTTTGCTGACAGCGGCGAGCAGATGGCGCTGATTCGCGAATATGAGGCGATTTCTAGCCGGCTGGCGCGAGGCGAGGGCGATCTCGATCAGCAGATGGCCAAGCTGTCGCGCGTGA
>JAAHIA010000419.1 GCA_010671975.1 Leptolyngbya sp. SIO4C1
CAGTGTCAGAGAAATATCCTCACTCAGAGCTTCGATGTACGCCTTGTTCAGACACTGATATCGATGCAGAATCAAAGACTTTGGAGCCGTCGCCATACTGTATCCCTCGCCAAAGAATGACTATACATAGATAGGGAATTAAAAGCTGTTTTTGAAAAGCTGACTGAATTAGAAAGTCTTAGTGTCAATAATGTAATTAAGATTTTAATTAAACAAACAGTAGAAAAAGCAAACTATAGCTCAGTTTTATCTTCCCTAAGGAAACTGGTTAAGGACCAAGCTCTCTGCCTCATCATCATGAGTTTGCAAGGCTGTATTTCTTTTCTCACAACGTTTTCACCAAAGGTTACAAGCTCAAAGATACGGAAATTACCAGGGCAACCGCCAACGAGTCTTTTTGAACTCCTGACGGACAATGCCCACAATGCGCCCGTTAACCTCGTCTTGGTCCTCGCCACCAATGGTTCCGATCATTCGTTCCAATTCACTGGCTGCGAGCCCTTACACCTACTCTGCCATCACATACCCGTGCTGCTGGCGGCATTTGGTAACCGTGGCCAGCGATGCTTCGCCTTCTTCAAAGGTCTTGAAAGCCGCCTCCATCCGGCCCCGCTTTTTGCTGAGTACACCCCACCATTCCCTGACCAAAACCCATTCACCGAATAGGTTCTGACACAGCTCAGCCTGATAGCGGCGGCCATCGGTAGGCCGATACCAGGAACGCCGCAGCCATCGATCAACGGCGTAATGGGGCGGGGCTTCAGACTGCTGAACGGGCATTAGCGTCATAACTCCAGCTCATAGATCTCGGCAATCTCATCCGCTTGAATACCCAGATACTGCATGGTCTGCTGCTGACTGGCATGACCAAACGCTTCCATCAGCAAAGGAACAGCGGTACCGCGCTCCATCCGCTGCCAGTAGCCCCAGGTTTTGCGCAGCGTATGGCTACCGTAATTACCCTTCAGGCCCACATCCCGGCACCAGCCCTTGACCAGTTTGCTGACTGAGGGCACCGTCAGCGGCCCTCGCTTACCCATGAACAGCGGCTCCTCATCAGCGCGATCGCACCTTGCCACATAACCCTGAATTGCCGTAGCAGCAGCCTGGTTGATCCTCACGGCGCGGAACTTCCGCGTCTTGCGCTGCTTCAGCTCCAGCGTATCACCAGCTTCGAGGTGCCGCACCTGGCCGACCTGGATGGCAAGCAAATCACTGGCCCGGTAGGCCGTATTAATCCCTAGCGTAAATAGACACAGATTGCGCGGCTGATCGCCCAGCAGCTTCTTAATCCGCTTGATCGCCCGCTTATCGCGAATCGGTTCAACTTTAATCGTCGATCCCGGGGGTGGATGGTGTGGATTTTCGCCTTTGGAGAAGGGCATCGGCGCTAATTAACGTTTCACTAACTTTATTGCTTACTGCCATGAAACTTAGCGAATAAAAAGCATTCAAACAAGCGCTGATTCACAAAAATAAGCCTCAACCCCTTGCTACTCCTAGCGTTCAGCCCCTTATAGTTTCACTAACTTTTATTTATTAGTTAGTGAAACATTGAATAAACTTTGTAGCTTAGATGACATTTTTGGGCTGATTGGCGCTGTCAATTTATTACTCCAAAAATTACACTACGACGTTTGTTTAGATAATGTACTAATGCTGATTTGCACATAGATGGCAAAGTGACAACTCGAAGCAAATTGAGCTACCAGTTGAAATTAAGCTGATTCGATAAGCTGCACGGTGCGATCGCATGACTGCCTATGAAGAAATAGCCGGTCGTACTCAACTACGCTTCGTCAGCACAGCTTTGCTACAATAACCGACGAAAGTGCTGAACCATTGCCGTGTGGCTTCTATTTTTCAGGCTAAGATTGGAGCATCTGTCCATTCCTTTTCGCTATGCCTCCCCGTCAAAATCCCGTCGATAGTCTTGCTGAAGCCACCAACATTCGGTTAGGCCGGTTAGAAGAGGCTATTCAGCAGCAGAATAAGGATTTGAGCAATGCCATTCGGGAGCAAGGGCAGTCACTCAGCAGCGTTGTTCAGGAGCTGGGTGTCAGAATTGACCAGCAAGGGCAAAGAATGGAGGCCAGCATAGATAGGCTCTCCGGCAAAATGGATGCTTTTCTGGAAGGCCTCAATCGAATGGAACGCGGTATCGATCGCATGGTGCGTTCTTGGGAATCTCAACAGCGCTTTCTGCAAGAAGTCACCCAGCGGCAAGCACAAAGCACAGATCGGTTGCAGTCCTTGGTGGACCAGCAGCTTCAGACTATCAACCAGCAAAGTCAGATGCTGAACCGGGCGTTGGAAGCTTTAGTATTCACTAAAAACTAGATGCCCTTTGCTGTTTAATTTCTTAAACTCCAGAGCGTTAATCAGCAAAGTTGATACTGGTGGCGAAATATTTGTTAACGTCTAGAACACTTATTCTGCTGTTGATCGCGTTACAAAGCTACAAGCTTTTTCCATGTCTGATAACGGAGTATCAGGGCTTTCAGTGTATTAAGCAATGTTTCGCCACCAGTATCAAAGTTGATGGATAATTCTCAGGTGTAGATTAGATGAGCTGTCAGTAGTAGGCTGAGTCTATATCCATCTATTAGCCTTCTAACAGCATCTGAGCCAGGGGTGCTACTCAACTTCATCATTAGACAGTACAGGCAAAATTGCTTTTGGGCTATGTGGCAGGTTGGGCTGAATCGGATCTATCATCTGCCACAGACAAGCATAAGAGCTGTGGTCAGACGTGTATATCGCCTGTTCTGGTCCTCAACATCAAACTTCTTGCTAGCAATGCGAGCATGATAAAGAACTCATCATGACGAAAAAGCGACAGGTGTTCGTAAGCTATAGTCACGAGGACGTTAAGTGGCTTAATCGACTAAGAAAATTCCTTCGCCCGTTAGAGCGCGATGCTGAACTGCTCGTTTGGAGCGATACAGACATTAAACCTTCTTCCAATTGGCGAGCTGATATCCAAACAGCAATTACAGATGCAGATGCTGCAATCCTCTTAATCAGCCAAGACTTTCTAGCATCAGATTATGTGGCATCGGACGAGCTACCGCAAATACTGTCAGCAGCGAGTGAGCGGGGGCTCAGAATTTTTCCTGTTATTGTCAGCGCATGTTTTTTACGTAACTCGCCGCTCACGAAATTTCAGGCACTGAATCCACTCTCTTCTCCGCTCGATTCATTGGAGCCAGCGGAACAGAATCGAATTCTGACTAAACTTGCAGAAAGCATTGACGATCTCTTAAAGGTCGCAGCTGCAGGTGTCACTGACGAATGGCTTGAAAAATTTCGCAGCCAATTTGTACCCGTTGATGGAGGAACCGCAATTCTTGGAGACAATGAGCTCTACGACAAATTGCACGCCCTACAGGAACATGAAGTCGAAATCGAGTCGTTCAGATTAGGTCAGTACGCCGTGACTCAATCTGAGTGGATCGCGGTCATGAATACTCAGCCGTGGCTCAACGCAAAGAATGTACGATATGGCAGTGAAATTCCAGCTATCTATGTCAACTGGGGAGATGCCATTGACTTTATTACAAGAATCAATCGCGCAGATTCTAAGTTCCGGTATCGACTGCCAACTGAATCGGAATGGGAATATGCTGCGCGTGGCGGATGTAAAGTTGCCGCAGACTCTCGAACAAAGTTTTGCTTTGGTAATGATTTAAATCAGCTAATGCAGCATGGCTGGTACGACCAAAATGCTTCGCTGCGGGGCAATAATTACGCACACGCTGTCGGTCAGCTCAGCCCCAATCAACTTGGTCTCTATGATATGCATGGAAACATATGGGAATGGACAGTCGATGACTTTGACGGGTTGCGATCATTGCGTGGAGGCGGCTTTAACTTTACAGCTGAAGGCGCTTGCTCAGCATTTCGCGTTGTGCAGAAACCTGAAACCAAAAGTGAGGCTGCCGGTTTCAGGCTTGTTCAAGAGCCTCGCTCCGAACAGTTTTCACGAAAGCTTAGAGCCGCATCGTCTGAAATTACAAAGGATCCCAAGCGGACAGCTGTGGCCGAAACCACGAATATTTCCAGCAGGCTCTCTACTAGCCAAGAGGCCCACAAAGTATTGTCTGGGCAATGGAAAGGCGAATATTCCGGATTTCGGAAAGGCGACAGCTATCTTCTCAACATGGAGCTTCGAATTAACCAAGCTGTAGACGATCAAATTTCAGGTGAATTAATATTCTCAGGCTCACAAAACTCAAATCTAACTGTGACTGGTGGGCAATCACCTGGTCCTGACGTGTTTGCTGCGTCAGCAGATTTAGATGAGAAATCCAATCTGCT
>JAAHIA010000042.1 GCA_010671975.1 Leptolyngbya sp. SIO4C1
TCCATTCGGGGTGGTGCGTCAGGCGATCCTTCACCTCGGCTTCGGAGAGCTTCTCCATAGGGCCGTACTCCATCGATCCGGTCACGGGGGCCAACGAATCCTCCGAAGGCCTGCCCGCCGGGCTCCACCTGGCAAAAAATTACCCCTAAAATGCACCGGATGCTTTATGCTTAGAAACTAATGCTTTGAGCGGGTCGCTAGATCGCCGCTTGGGGCTAATACACTAGTATCCCTGCGGATGTGGTGGAATTGGTAGACACGCACGCTTGAGGGGCGTGTGGCTTGTGCCTTGCGAGTTCGAGTCTCGCCATCCGCATTAGGCGCTGACAAAAGCACACCTGAGCCAGACAGACTATGATGGGTTTAGGAAAGTGAATTTTTGTAACTGATTTTGACTTCTACCTTTGAACTGGCGACCAACGCGCAGGCCCAGACCGACTGGCACGCGCTCAACCCGCTCTGGCAGGGAGATGAAACCGTAGTCAAGCAGGGGCTGCCTCACGATCAGCTGTCGCCGGCCTGGCAAATTTTACTGCTAGGGGATGGCTCCCCCACGCGCCATCTGCAGCTGCTGACGCGCGAGCCGACTGAGGTAGATGTGATTGACATGTCGCCGGTTGGCATGGACTGCGATCGCGCCCCCAGCCTGATTCGCTATGTGCCCGGTCCTCGGCTGCGCCGCCAGGTCTGGCTGAGAACGGCTTCGGGGCAGCGCCTCGCCTATGCAACTTCCTGGTGGGAAGCCAGCCACGTTGATGACTATTTAGAAAATCGCTCGCTGCCCATCTGGGCTAGCCTAGCGCGGCTGCGCACCGAGCTGTATCGCGATATTCAGGGCCTCTACTACGGTCATTCAGCCGCGCTGGCTGAGGCTTTCGAGCAGCCGGGTCCTTTCTGGGGAAGACACTACCTGTTTTGGCATCATGGCAAACCGCTAACGCTGATCTATGAAGTGTTTTCGCCCTATTTGATGCGCTACCTAGGGCCGATGCGATCGCACACCAGCCATCCGTCTTAGGCGGCTTTTAGGCGTCTGTATAGCTCTGTAGCAGAAATACAGCGACAGCAGAAATATGGCGCTTCAGCTCCAAAGGCCGCGCGGCGGATCAAAGGCGTCCGGCAGGTTAGGATAGGCAGCGGACTGGGCCTGCTCAACCCAAATCTGCGTTCGTACCGGTCCATACTGGTGGCGCAGCGCATTTTCAACCCGCTCGCCAATCGTGCGCGCCATGCTCATAAACTCAGGATGCAGCGCCAGATGTAGCTCAATCCAAACCTGGCGGCCGACCATCCCGCGCGACAGAATGCGCGTACAGCGCGTCACGCCTTCTACCTGACCGGCAATTTGAGCAATGGCCTCCGGCGCGATCGCGGTAGGTTGCAGCAGCAGCGGCAGCTGCGTATTCACCACGCGCCAAAAGCTATGGACGCTCATGATGACTAAGGCAATGGCAAACAGCGGATCGACCCAGCGATGGCCCTGCCAAATGGCCACTAGCGCAACTAGCAGCAGAATGCTCAGCCAGACATCGCGCAGAATATGCCGAGTCGTCAGCTGCAGCGCCGGGCTATTGAGATAGCGGCCCTGATAGGCGGCAACCAGCGAGAGGGTTAGTAAAATCGCAACCAGCGCCGACATCAGCTGCACCAGTGGCAGCATTATGTCGACTGGAAAGGGCAGCGCCGCCCCCTGCCAGGAAGCTTCAAACTGCCGCAGCGCTAAAATCAGCAGACTAGTACCCGCAAAGCCTAGCGTCGCCGATAGCAGCAGCGTACCCACCGCTTCTCCACGACCGTAGCCCCAAATTTCTCGACCAAACGAGCGACGCGGCGAGGCAACCGCAACCAGGCTGAGCAGCGTACTGAACACATCGTTGAGCGTATGCAGCGCCTCTGCTAGCAGACACAGCGACTGACTCACCCACCCAGCGGTCACCTCTATCGCCAAAACAAGCAGCGTAGCCCAGAGCGTGATCAAGAGTAGGCGATAGCTAACCTGTCGCTGTCGTCCTTCCTCATTCATAGCCCACAGGCTACCACGGAAAGTTTGAATCTACCTTGACAGCGGCAAAACTCCCTCAAACTGCGCCTCAAACTGCGACTGTCCTACCGAATCTGCAGGCGAGGACCGGGCAGAGCCTCTACGCTATCTCCCAGCCACAGCTAGCGCAAGCCCCAGGCGCAAGCCCTAGAAAACCTAAGCTAAAACCTGAAAATTTTAAAAGCAGAAAGGGTACCGACGACTGGCCGTGTTTCGTCTCGGTACCCTCACTGGTTCGCTCCTCACACACAATGGTCAGTATAAAACAACGGTCGAGTTTTGTCACCTCTATAGATATTTTTTTACAAGCAATTGCTGAGAGCATCGGATATTTTTTTACAGGTGGCTGCTGAGAGCACCTAAATGCGGGCAGCTGAGCCGATAGAGCATAGCCTGCACCGCGCGAATCAGCCCCAGGCGCAGCTGCCGCTGCTCTGGCGTACCGGCCCAGGGCGAACAGGCCGCGTAAAACAGCTCAAATGCCTGTGATAGAGCGTAAGCCAGCTTGAGGCAGCCAGCCGCTAACGCATGAGACAGCTGCTCATACCCGTCGGCCGCATCAATCAGCGCGTGAATTAAGGCCCGCTCGCCCGTCGCCAGGCCGCTCAGGCCAACCTGTCTAAGCTGCCAGAACAGGTCGGGCGCTGCTTGCAGCTGATAGCTAGCCGCTGACTGAGGGTGACAAAAACTGATTTGCTGCTGCTGCGCAGCCCGGCGCAGCAGCGAGCAGCAGCGGCCATAGACATATTGAATTTGCCAGGGCGGTCGACGAGCAATGCGATCGCAGTCTGGCTGCAGCGGTATCTGATTCAAGCTGACCAGCCAGGCGCTCAGCCCGGGCGCTAGCAAAGAAAATTGCAGCCATCCCGAGGCAGCCGCCTGAATCTGCACCGATGCCCACAGTGATTGCAACAGCGGATCACGCTGGCGATCGCGCTGCGCAACTTTGAGCACATCTGCTAAACACCGCGCAATTTCGTCAGCCGGCTGCTGCAGCGGCTTCTCCCATCTCCGAGCAATTGCGGAGACATAGGTAACCGTCTCTATCTGATTGACTTTTTTTAAGGGAATTTCCTGATGACAAAGCACCGAGTTTTTACAGATTCTTAACAAGGTATCCGGGTGCTTCCGCAGATCATGTGAAAAATCAGTGAAGTTATTGTCATCAGGTTTTTTTTCCGTGAAAGCGGCCAGTTTTATTTGCTGAGTCAGTGTTCGTTTCAACGAAAAATGTGTCATATTTGTCTAGACTCAAGATACCGTTTTACAAACTCGCTAAGCTAAATTACCGAAGTATCCATATAAGGGTCTAATCGCTTTTTTCAAGAGATGCTGAAGGCTGTGTAAAGAAGTCAATTTGGCTGCTGAAAGATCCGCAATTTGTACTAATCTACTTGCAATATTTATCCATAGCTTGAGTGGTAATTTTACGGTTGACAGCAGGCATGCCTTCTGCATCTTCGTAGCTGCCGCAGCGAGCTGTCCGCTCAAACCACTTCTTTTAGAGGTGTTTAGCAGCAGGGATGCGTCTGCACAGGCCATCCTCTTTAGCTCTACCAGTCTGCTCGATGGAACTTTATGACTCACTCTTAGTTAGATGACACTATCGACGATTCAATCAACCCCTAGCAGTTTTACGATGTCTTCTTCTACTCAATCAGACGATACTCGGCCGTTTCTGGTATGGCAGAGAATCTCAGACTGGGCACAGGAGCACTATCGCTGCCGCACGTTCAATAAAGATGAAAAGATTCCTACCCGGCCAGGGCTGCTGTATTTAGTTCAACGAGGGGCGGTGCGGCTGGTGGGCAACGCTCAGGTAAGCACCGCCAAGCCTAAAGCTTCGACCTCGCGCGTGCCGCTAGTAGCAGCAGAAGAAGCCTTTTTAGGGTTTATTGGTGCGGGTCAGCCGTTTGAAATTGTGGCGCAGCCGCCTTTTACGCTGCAGAGCTTTGCTCACGTCGATCAGACGACCATCATTTGGCTGTACTGGAACGATCTAGATACCTGGCCTCACTTTCGGCGCGAAGTGCTAGATGCGTTCCGCCGACAGCACCAGCGCAAGCTGCTGTGGCTGAGCACGCTAGGGCAACGTCGCACCATCGATCGGCTGCTGGGCTTTTTAACGCTGCTGATTGATGAGTATGGCGAGCCTTGTGAAATTGGCTACTATCTGCCGTTCCCGCTGACGCATGCGCAAATTGGCAGCGCCATTGGCTCTACCCGCGTCACCGTCACGCGTCTGATGGGCAAGCTGCGGCAGCGCAGTCTAATTCAAAGCCACGGTGAGAACTTGATTTGCATTCCTTACAAAGAGGGTCGATACAGCAGCAGCGCTAAAGCCTGACTGCGGCTAGCGCTCGGCGGAGAGGGGAACAAAGCCAAGCTGCAGCAGCAGCTGTTGACCCGTGGGCGATCGCAGCAGCTGCGCATAGGCGCGGCCAGCCTGTTCAGCAGGTTGACCATTGGCGTTGACAACCACCAGCAGCGGTCGCGTCAGCGGATAGGTCTGATTCTGAAAGGCGGCTAGGTCAAGCTGATTGCGGCGCGTTGGGCAGTCTGCGGGGGGAATATAGGGCTGCCGATAGGGGGCAACCAGCTGCTGCTCGCTGCGGCCAATCGCCAGCGGCACCACCGTGCATTGGCCCACCACTTCTGGCGCAGAGGCAAAGTAGATAGCGCCTGGCGTGCTGCTCACCTGTCGCAGGGCGGCTGTGGTCGTAGCGGCTCGCTGTAGATTAGGGCTGAAGGCTGCCCCCCCAAGTACGGCTGACTGAAAAAACTGTACCGTGCCACCGCGATCGCTGCGGGCCACCGGCACCACCGACAGAGCGGGACCGCCCACTGCCTGCCAGTTAGTCACATCGCCGGTGTAGATAGCCTTGAGCTGAGCCAGCGTCAGCCCAGGCAGCGACAGATCGGGGTGCACCGCGATCGCAATCGCCTCTGTCATCACTGGAATTTCAACCAGCGAGAGGCCCTGCTGCTGCGCCTGCTGCTTTTCGGCATCGCTCAGCGGTCGAGAAGACTGCGCAAAATCTAGCGCTCCCTGCATCAGCATCTGAATCCCCACTGCCGAGCTTGGCGACTGACTAGGCGGGCTTTCGTAAACCAGCTCAAAGTCAGGCCAGGTCTGCTGTATGAGCGGCTCAGTGGCCCCGCGAATGGGGGCCCAGCTCGTGCTGCCGCCATATTTAAACCGTCCGGTTGGCACAGTCAGGTTAGCTGCGGACTCAGTGGCAGCCGGCACCGGCTGATTTTGAGCAGACAGCCCAGATGACCCGCCATCGAACCGCTGTCTGAGCCACCAGACACCGCCTGCCGCGACTGCCGCTGTAATGCCCAGAGCGGCTATTAGAACCGGAATTTCATTTTTAGACTGAGACATAGGGTTCAAAGGGGTTAAAGCAGATGTGAAATCAGGCGATACAGCAGGCGAAACAGCAGCGCCAGCGCCGTCAGCAGCAATCCTGCTAGGCCGGCTAAGACCAGAATATTGCTTGCGATCGCGCCGCCTATTAGACCCACCAGCGCGCTGTGCAGCGGCCCAATCAGCAGTACGGCTACCAGCGAACCAACGCCGATAATGACTAAGTCAATCCGCTCAATAATGCGCCGCGCCTGCAGCCAAATCAGGCCGGCTAGCAGCCCTAGCCAGACGCCGCTGCCGACTAAGGTGGTGCCAAGCAGGCTGGCAATCGCGATCGCTAACAGCGCTGCTTCAGCCCCAGTAAAGGCGGCATTCCCTAGAAATTCTGGCAGCGGTCGGAGCAGCGACGCTTTGGGCGGCGGTGGGTTGCTAGGCAACAGACCCGGCTGCTGCAAGGGCCCTGGCTGAATTGGACCGGCTGTAGGCTGACTGCCGGCCGGCTGGCTAGGCGGAGGACTGGGCTTACCCGGCTGAGGCTGTCGAACAGGGCCGGCAGCAGGCGTCTCTAAAGCCGTTAGCACGGCCTGAGCAGAGGGATAGCGGCGGCTAGGCGACTCTTCCAACATGCGATCTAGTACAGCCGCCAGCGATGCATCTCTCAGCGCTATGTGCGATCGCCAGCACCAGCGATTGTGCTGGGCGTCAAACAGATCGGTAGGCGGCTTTCCGGTCAGCAGCTCAAGGCAGGTCACCGCTAGCGAATAGAGGTCTGATGACGGAGAGACCTGAGCCCCTCGCATCATTTCAGACGGCGCGTAGCCGGGCGTGTAGATACCGGTAGACTTGCCAGCTGTAGCCCCCGTCACGCGCTTGACAGCGCCAAAGTCTAGCAGGTAGAGCACCCCGTCGCGTCGCTTGATCAGGTTGGGCGGCTTGATATCGCGATGGATGCTGTCTTTGGAATGCACAAAATCTAAAATTTTTAGCGTTTCGACCAAGATAGAGCGAACCTCAGACTCCGGCAGGGCGCCTTTGCGCAGCATCAGCGCTTCTAGATTTTCGCCATCAATAAACTCTTGAACCAGGTAGAAAAACTCCTCCACCTGCTCTGACTGATAGCCCGGCACTTCCAGCGAAAAAAAAGCGTAGAGATCGGGAATTTGCGGATGGAGATTGCCTAGCCCGGCCAGCACTTCGGCCTCGCGATTGAAGAGACGCTGCGCCACCTGTAGCTGTTCTGCGCCCAGCTCGGTAGCCGGCTGAAACAGCTTCACCACGCAGGGACGCAGCCTCGGCATGTGGCGATCGCGCGCTAAAAACGTGGTGCCAAAACCGCCGCGCCCTAGCAGCTTTTCAGGCAGGTAGCGACCGCTGAGAATGAGCGGCATACCGCAGGCGGTACAGTATTTTTGTGGAACAGTCTTGATGGCTGCACCATGCGCCAGATCTGCACAGAGGTTGAGCGGTTTCTTGCAGCTTGGGCGAGTGCAGTACAGTTGCATGAGCGCGATCTGAACAAAAGGGCGTCGATCTGCGAATCGGAGAGCTACGCGAATGCACCCCAGCTAGGTGCTAAGCTTTGCGGAAGAATCTACCGGGGGCTTTTCATCAGCGAGGCGCTCGCCAGCCGTGCCGTTTTTACGGCGATTTTCTTTACTCAATTGTATTTCCCGATTTGTAAATTGCGGTAAAATCTCGCGAGTGAAGGCCTCAGCAGCCGTTGAACGATAGCGATTGGGGTTAAAGATCACCGACAGCATGCGCTTGACCACCACCGAGTCAATCTTAGCCCGATGCAGAACGCCCATCTGCAGCTCTTTCTCAATCGCAGAGACAGAAACAAAGGCCACACCGAGCCCCGACTGCACCGCATTTTTGATTGCTTCAATCGAGTTTAGCTCCATCTCAATCCGCAGCCGTCGCGTTTCGATGCCGCCGCGCGTCAGCACCTGATCGATCACCTTGCGAATGGTGGATTGAGAATCGAGCGAAATAAAGTGCAGCTTGTAGAGATCTTCGCGAGGAATCGCATCGCTGTTGGCCAGGGGATGAAATACCGGCATAATTAAGGCCAGCTCATCCTCCGCATAGGGAATCACCTCTAGCGAATCCTGCAGCTCAGGCGGCACTTCGCCGCCGATGATGGCCAGATCAATCTGACCGTTGGCAACGCTCCAAGAAGTGCGCCGGGTAGAGTGCACGTGCAGCTGCACCGCCACGTCAGGGTAGCGCTGGCGAAACAGCCCAATCATGCGCGGCAGCAGGTAGGTACCCGTGGTTTGGCTGGCCCCCACAATCAGCGTGCCGCCCTGCAGATTCTGCAGATCTTCGATCGCTCGACAGGTTTCCTGACAGAGGCTGAGGATGCGATCGCCATACTCCAGCAGCAGATGTCCGGCTTCAGTCAGCTGAGCCCGCCGCCCGCCGCGATCAAATAGAGGCACGTCGAGCTGACGCTCTAGGTTCTGAACCTGTAGGCTCACAGCCGGCTGTGAGACATATAGGCTGTCTGCGGCTCGCTTAAAGCTACCCTCGGCTGCGATCGCTTTGAGAATCCGCAGTTGATCCAACGTGAACGGGAGATCAGACATAATATTTAGACCCAAAAGGCACCTATTTAAGATCGAACCGAAGTCGAACTGATAACAGTGCGTCGGTATTCTGCAAATTTACTTCTAAGTTACTCCTTTAAAGCGTCGGCTAATCAGCAGATAGCGCAGCGGCTTTATGAAGCGTCAACTGACTGAGGACTTTCTGAATTTACCAGGAATTGTCAGAATTGCCCTAATTCACCTGCTTGACCCCCTGCTTGACTCACTGATTGGCCTAGGGAATGACCGGACTCAGCCCGCTGCTGGAGAGACCTGTCTCTATCCGGCAAAGCGCAGCGGATTGGCTAAAGTATCTGCTAAGGTAATTCCAAGCTTTAACATTTCCGGTTTCAAATCAACTTTATAGTCTAGAGCTGTATCCCCCCATGGAGAACTTGGTGAAACTGAGTGCTCGGCAGCAGAAGGTCCTGCGAGCCACCGTACGCCACTACGTTGCGACGGCAGAACCAGTAGGCTCCAAAGCACTTGTTAACAGCTACAATCTCAAAGTTAGCCCCGCCACCATTCGCAACGTCATGGGGGTCTTAGAGCGCTCCGGCCTGCTCTACCAGCCGCACACCTCGGCCGGTCGAGTTCCTTCTGATTCAGGCTATCGCATCTATGTAGATGAGCTGGTGCAGCCGTCTAAGCCGATTGCCCGTCAGATCGATCAGGTGCTGACTCATCGCCTCGACTGGGAGGGCTGCAGCTTAGAGGCACTGCTGCGCGAGGCGGCGCAGGTTTTGGCACGCTTGAGCGGCTATATTGCACTGGTGACGCTGCCGACTGCTGAATCAGCCAAGCTGCGACATCTGCAGCTGGTGCGGGTGGATGAGAATCAAATTTTGCTGGTCGTGCTTTTAGACTCCTACCGCACCGAGTCGGTGATCATTCAGTTTCCGCAAATAGCAGAGACAGCCTCTTCTAGCCGCGCTGCGCTCGATCGAGAGCTGCAAATTCTGTCTAACTTTTTGACCGAGCAGCTGCGAGACCAGCCGCTTTCTGCCATCGCCGCGCTCAGCTGGAGCGAGCTCGATCAGGTTTTTCAACAGTACATTGAGACGCTGCAGACCGCTATTCAAGCGCTGGCCCAGCGGCAGCAGGGCACTCAGGCTCAAATTTTAATTAGCGGCCTAGCCGATGCGCTGAGTCAGCCAGAATTTTCTGAGCGGCAGCAGATTCAAAATTTGGTTTCACTGCTTGAGGATGGCAAAGAGCAGCTGTGGCCGCTGATCTTTCAGAGTGACAACAGCGCTCGCCTGCAGGTGTGGATTGGCTCAGAAAATCCGATTGAGCCGATGCAGACCTGCGCGCTGATTTCATCGGTCTATACTAAAAATTCAGCGCCGCTCGGCAGCGTCGGCATCTTGGGCCCCACTCGCATGCTCTATGAAAATGCGATCGCAGCGGTAGAAGCCGCCGCTGACTATCTCTCAGGCGCAATCACACAGGCCGCCTAGGCGATCGATCGGCCAGCAGCCGCGCCGCGATCGCCCCGCCGATAAAGCCAAACAGGTGACCTTCCCAAGAGATGCCGGGCTGCCCAGGTAAGACGCCCCAAAAGATGCTGCCATAGAAAAAGATCACCAGCACCGATAGCGAAATGGCCGCCAGGCTGCGCTCGAAATAGCCGCGCATCAGCAAGAAGCCGGCATAGCCAAAGATCAGGCCGCTAGCACCAATGTGCAAAGAGCCCGGTGACCCAACGAGCCAGGTCATCCCACCTGAGACCAGCGCACACAGCACCGTGACAATCACCCAGTCGCTCAGCGCGCGCACCATCACCAGCCAGCCCAGCGTCACTAAGGGCACCGTATTGGTCAGCAAATGCTCAAAATCGCCGTGTAGGAAAGGCGCAAACAGGATACCGCGCAGGCCAATCAGCTGCCGAGGAATGATGCCGTACCGATCGAGGCCGCCTGCTAGGAACCAGTCAAAAATTTCGACGCCCCACAGCAGCGCAACAAACAGGCCCAGTAGGGCAGCCTGAGTTTTAACTTCGGCTAAAAAAGACCGTTCAGAGGACATGACTTCAAACGCTGGAGCAGCCTAAACTAGAAGAGTAACGTCTCAACCGCTGCGCTAATAGCGGCAGCCTGAGCGCGGGTGCGCCTCGCTTCGTAACAAATTTTCAGCAGGCAATCGGTGCTTATCACTGAACTACTGGCAGTGCTTTCAATTTCAGCGGCAACCGGGCTGCGGCTGGCGCTGCCGCTGCTGCTGATTGGGCTGCTGTCAGGAGACAGCCTGTGGTCAAACGTTCCTATTCTGGCGCAAATTCCACAAACTGTCCTAGCTGGGGTGCTGGTGGTCTGGTCGCTGCTCGAGCTAGTGGTCTCTAAAGATCGGCTCAGCCGCCGCGCCCTGCAAAGCGTCGAGCTGTTTTTTAGTCCGTTTGTCGGCACCATCGCCGGCATTGCGATTGCCCGTTTTGTGGGGATTGACCAAGGCTGGCTGATCACGCTCTCGGGGCTAGTGAGCGGGCTGATTGCGCTTGTGATTCAGCTGGTGCAGGTGGGCTGGCTCTATCGGCTTAACAGTCCACCGATTTGGGCTATTTTCGTCGAAGACTTTCTCTGCGTCTGCCTGGTGCTGTTTGCCTTTGATGCACCCACCGAAGGCGGTCTGATTGCCTTGCTGCTGCTGTGGATAGCTCTGCGCGCCTCAACCACCTGGCGCCGCTGGCGGAAAAGTCGTCACAGCTGGAAGCAGCGTCCCTAGAGCAGCCCGACTAGGTGCAGCGGTCCGCGTCCGCTGACCAGCTCTAGCAGCAGCGCCAAGAAGCCTACCATCGCCAGTCGGCCGTTCCAAACTTCTGCAAACGGCGTCAGTCCCCAAGCGGACTTATCTTGCGGATAGATCCGCACCCGCTTCTCGGGCTGCACCACGTCTGAAAACAGCTTGCGAGGCGACTCTAGCGCCTCTACCACCATATCGGCCATGTCGGCGACAAAGCCAGGGTGCGTGTTGAGCGCAGGCACCCGATGAAAGCCTTCAATGCCAGCCTCTTCCGCCAGCTCGCGATATTCAATGTCAATCTCTTGCAGCGTCTCGATATGCTCAGAGACAAAGCTAATCGGCACGACCACCAGGTCGCTCACGCCCTGCTCGCCCAGCTGAGCGATCGCATCTTCGGTGTAGGGCTGTAGCCATTCTACCGGCCCGACCCGGCTCTGATAGGCCAGCGTGTAGTCGTTGGGACGATTGAGCTGCTGCATAATCAGCTCGACGCAGTGCTCAATCTCCCGCTGATAGGGATCGCCAGCCTCTTCGACATAGCTCACTGGCACGCCGTGGGCGCTGAAAAAGACGTGGGCCGCCTCCGGATTTGGCAGCTGGTCTAGCTCTTGAGCAATCAGATCGGCCATTGCCCGCACGTAGCCGCTACGGTTGTACCAGGAGGGAATGACCGTGTAGTTGATTCGATTTAATGAAGGATCTTCGAGCCACAGTCGCTCTAGTAGCCGAAAGCTAGAACCGCTAGTGCTGATGGAAAACTGAGGATACAGCGGCAGGATAACCAGATTCTCGATACCGTCGCGCTTGATTTGGGCAACGGCCTCCTCGGTGAAGGGATACCAGTAGCGCATGCCAACATAGATCTGCGAATCTTGCCCGCGCGCCTGCAGCTGGTCCTGTAGCGCTTCAGCCTGCTCTTCCGTAATTTGGCGCAGCGGCGAGCCTCCGCCAATCTGCTGATAGTTTTCCTGCGACTGCTGCGCACGGCTGTTGGAAATCAGCCAGGCCAGCGGCTTTTGCAACCAAGGAAAGGGGAGTCGAATAATCTCAGGGTCGGAGAAAAGGTTGAACAAAAAGGGACGCACGTCCTCAATTTGCTCTGGCCCTCCCAAATTCAGTAGCAAAACCCCAGTACGACCCATAACTAATCTTTGTATCCTAATGGTTAAGTTTTAATCATCTTTGCTTATCGTAACAACTAACTCCCCTGAAAGACAGATTCGATTTAACCATTTCTTCATGACCTCGCAGCCGTCCGCTTCCCATTCTCTAGATGCGGCTCTAGAGAAGGTAAATCAGCGCCTCAAGGCAGCCCAGCTCGGATTGACCATCGAGCGGCGCGGCGAAAAGCTAAACCTGCGCGGCACCTTGCCACCCCGCCCTCAGAGCCCGCGACTCAAGTCCTATCAGCAGCGCATTCCGCTGGGGCTACCCGCCACAAAGGCGGGGCTCAAGCAAATTGAGCAAACCGCCAAAGTGGTCGCAGCCAGCCTGATTCAAAAGACGTTTGACTGGCGCGACTATTTGGGACCGAGCGCGGGCCTCAGACGGGCCGGTGCCAGCCTATCTGAGACTATTGAGGCATTTGAGCAGCATTTCTTTACAGAACGCGCGCCGCTAACGCGGGCCGACTCGCTCAAGACAACTTGGGAAAAATCCTATGCGCCCTATCTGCGTAAGCTGCAGCAGATGGCTGAGCATCACGCCCAGTACAGCCTGAGTGAAGCTATCTATGCAGCCGTTCAAAGTACGCGAGCCAACTCGCGCAGCCGCCAGGTGTGCTGCACCGCGCTGGCGGCCTTTGCCGACTTCATGCAGCTAGACCTGCCGATTGAGCTCAAGACCTACTGGGGCCGCTATGGCAGCAGCCGCACTCAGGCGCGCCAGCTGCCGTCTGACGAGCAGATTGTCGCCGTTTACGATCAGCTGCAAAATCCTCACTGGCGATTTGTTTACGGGGTGATGGCGACCTACGGTCTGCGCAACCACGAGGTATTTTTCTGCGACTATGCGCGGCTGTCCCAGCCAGACGGGGTCATTGAAGTTTTAGAGACCACGAAAACTGGCAGCCACGCGGTCTGGCCCTTCTATCCCGAGTGGGTTGAGCGATTTCAGCTCCCGCAGCTGTCTCTGCCAAACATTCAAACCGATTTAACCCGAACAACGCTGCAGCGCATTGGTCAGCAGGTGACCACGCAGTTTAGGCGCTATGACATTCCCTTTTCGCCCTACGACCTGCGTCACGCCTGGGCCGTGCGCACCATTCTGCTAGGCCTTCCAGACACCGTAGCGGCGCGCATGATGGGCCACTCAGTACAGGTTCACAACCGCACCTATCACCGCTGGATTACCCACCGCGACCAGCAAGCAGCGGTGCAGGCGGCCCTCAGCCGCAACCAGCAGCAGGCGCCTCTATAGCAGGGGCTATGTCAAGTGCTATGTCAACAGGGGGCTACATCACCATGCCGCCGTCAATATTCATCACCTGACCGGTAATATAGGCCGCTGCTGGGTCGGCGGCTAAAAACCGGATGAGACCAGCGACCTCATCGGCCTTGCCATAGCGCCCCAGCGGAATGTATTTGAGAATGTCTTCTGTGTTCGACAAATCTTGGGTCATGTCGGTCTCAATGAAGCCGGGCGCGATCGCATTGGCCGTGACCCCCCTTGCCGCTAGCTCTTTGGCCACCGTCTTGGTAAAGCCGACAACGCCGGCCTTGGCAGCGCTATAGTTGGCCTGACCCGGATTGCCCATCAGCCCGGCTACCGATGCAATATTGATAATTCGTCCGGAGCGCTGCTTGAGCATAATTTTGCTGACCGCGCGCGTGCAGAGAAACACGCCCGTGAGGTTGAGGTCAATCACCGCCTGCCAGTCCTCAGGCTTCATTCGCAGCAGCAGCGTATCGCGCGTAATGCCAGCGTTATTGACTAACACGTCAATGCGGCCTAGCTGATCCATCGTGGTTTTAATCAGCACCTCTACCTGGTCAGCTTGTGAGACATCTGCCTGCACGGCGATAGCCTTCCCTCCTTGCTGAGCAATCTGGTCTACCACGGCCTCGGCCGCCGTGCTCGAGCGGGCATAGTTGACCACCACCGCAGCCCCTTCTGCCGCCAGCGCTAGGGCCGATGCGCGGCCAATGCCGCGAGACGCACCGGTGATAATGGCAACTTGATCCTGTAGGGCTCCAGTCATAGTGGCTCAGGGATTTAGACGACTCAATCTGCTTCATTAGCGCCCCATCACTCTATTACCTTGCGGCCCCTGAATCAACGGGTGAATGGCCTAAGCCAGCCGCCCATAGCCAGAAGTTTGAACAAGCCTTAAGTTATTCCAGAAGAGCTGGCCATTTGGTGAAAAGCGTTTTTAGGATTGAAAGGAAAGTCTATTTAGGTAGAAATTGATGGCGACAAAGCAGCAGTTCAAAAACTTCGATGAGCTGATTAGCTCAGCCCAGCAGCCGGTACTGGTCGATTTCTATGCCACCTGGTGCGGCCCCTGCCAGATGATGGCCAAGGTTTTGGAACAGGCCAATAGCCAGCTCAAAGGCGAAGTCAAAATTGTCAAAATCGATACCGATCGCTACCCAGAGCTAGCCTCCCAGTATCAGATCTACGCGCTGCCTACGCTGGTGCTGTTCAAAGAGGGGCAGTCCGTTGATCGCATTGAAGGGGTCCTAACCGCCGAGCAGCTCGTCGAGCGCGTCCGGCAGGCTGTCTAGCGATGGCCCGCTGTGCCATTGGACTTGGCAGCAATCTGGGAGACTCTCAGACAGTCTTACTGTCGGCGCTGGATCGGCTCAATGCGGCTGACACGCGCGTGACGGCGCGATCGCACCTCTATCAGACGGCCCCGATAGGGCCAGCTCAGCCGGACTTTCTTAACTGCTGCGCCTGCTTACAGACCCGTCTGCCACCGGCTCAGCTGCTGCAGCGGCTGCTGGATATAGAAGCGCAGTTTGGGCGCATTCGTCGAGAGCGCTGGGGACCGCGTACGCTCGATATTGATCTGCTGCTGTACGAATCGCAAGTTCTAGAAACACCGGCGCTGACGCTGCCGCACCCGCGCCTGCACGAGCGGGCGTTTGTGCTAGTCCCGCTGAGTGAAATCGCGCCGAACTGGCAGCATCCGAGGCTGCATCAGTCAGTTGCTGCACTGGCTGAGCGCTGCGATCGCAGCGGCGTGCGCCGGCTTCCGGCTGTCTCTTATCAGCTGCTGTAGTAAGGTAAAAAGGCCTTTGATATTCCTTTCTGTAACCTTATGACGTTTGGTCAAGAACCGCCGCAGCTGATCAAGCAGCGCCTGGCTTATGCTGGTCGCAAGTTTAGCTTTGAGATTAACCATTTAAAGCTGCCAAACGGCGCAATTGGCGATTGGGAATGTATTCGCCATCCTGGCGGAGCGGTTGCGGTGCCGGTCACAGCAGACGGTGCGCTCGTACTGGTCCGTCAGTATCGCTTTGCCGTACGCGGCAGGCTGCTTGAGTTTCCGGCCGGTACGCTAGAAGCAGGCGAAACGCCGCTGGCCACCATTCAGCGAGAGTTAGAAGAAGAGACGGGCTACAGCGCTAGCCAGTGGCAGCCGCTGGGCAAATTTCCCCTAGCGCCTGGCTACTCTGACGAAATTATCTACACGTTTCTGGCCACTCAGCTTGAGCAGCTAGCCGTCCAGCCGGAGCTAGACGCAGACGAGGATATCGAAGTGGTTTTGATGTCTCCCGCCGAGTTTGAAAAAGCCATGTTTAGTAGCGAGCCGATCGATGCTAAATCCATTGCCAGCTATTGGATGGCTAAGCCGCTATTCGACTAACGCTCACTAGCCTATGCCTGCTAAACGCCTCCTCACGCTGCTTAAGCCCTACCTTCGCTGGGTGATTGTAGGCGGCACGCTGTTCTTTGTCGCCAAGGCGCTTAAGGATCACTGGCAGGAGGTAGCAGCCATTGAGCTCACAGCCGCTAGCTGGGCCTGCCTCAGCACCGCGCTGGGCCTGACGCTGCTGGCGCATATCTGGTCGGGCTGGGTGTGGGGCTGGATCTTAGCTGCCTTTGGCCGGCCGCTGGGCGGCATTTGGAGCGTTCAGGTTTATCTGCAAACTAATATTGCTAAGTATTTACCGGGCAATGTTCTGCATTTCTATGGTCGCATTAGAGCCGTTCAGGCCACCGGCACCTCCGCTAGCAAGGCTATTCTCAGCGTCGTGATGGAACCGCTGCTGATGCTGGCAGCGGCGCTGATGCTAGCAACGGTAGGCAGCTCCAGCTTCTGGCTGATTCGGCTGGCGGTTTTGCTGGCCGTGCTGATCGGGGTGCATCCCTATTTTTTTAATCCGACGCTGCAAAAGCTCAGCCAGGCTAAGGCCAAAGCTCAAAAGCTGGCTGAGCCTGCCCCGATTGCCCCGCTGAGCCGCTATCCGCTGAAGCCGCTGCTGGGGGAACTTGGCTTCGTAGCGCTGCGCGCTGCCGGATTTATCGTCACGATTGCGGCCCTGCAGCCGCTGAGCTGGCAGCAGCTTTTGCCGCTGACGGGCGGGTTTAGCATTGCCTGGCTGCTGGGTCTGGTGGTTCCGGGTGCGCCTGGCGGCGTGGGGGTATTTGAAGCGGCAGCGATTGCGCTACTTGGGCCGCTGCTGCCGACGGCGGTATTGCTCAGCGGCATTGCCTTCTACCGGCTAATCAGTACGCTTGCCGAAGTGATGGGTGCTGGGCTAATTTGGCTAGATCGGCCAGTGTAATTGCTGCCGTCGCTGATGGCGGCTTTTGGAGCTGAAAAGAGCTCCATATCAGAGCTTTGAACCCATTTATTTCTTCACAACCGCTTTTCATGAACAGCCTCTTCTCCCCCCACCGATCGTCGACTGCGATCGCTCAGTCTAGAACAGCTCAGACCTACGATCTTTCAGTTGTCGTACCAATCTACAACGAGCACGAAAGCATTCATCTTTTGATTGAGCGGATTATTCAGGTCTTGCAGACCATGAGCTGCACCTATGAGCTGATCTGCGTTGATGACGGTTCTACAGATGGCTCGTCAGACGTACTCAAGCAGATTGCCCAGCAGCAGCCCGACATCAAAGCCGTCCTGCTGCGCCGCAACTATGGGCAGACGGCAGCCATGGCCGCTGGGTTTCATCAGGCGGCCGGTCGGGTCGTGGTGACGTTAGATGGCGATCTGCAAAACGACCCGGCTGATATTCCACGTCTGCTAGACAAGCTCAGCGAAGGCTACGATCTTGTTAGCGGCTGGCGTAAAGATCGCCAAGACCATGCCGTTACTCGCCTGCTACCTTCTAAAATTGCTAACTGGCTGATTGGCCACGTTACCGGCGTAGATCTGCACGACTACGGCTGCTCGCTGAAAGCCTATCGAACCGAGGTGGTACGCGATCTTAACCTCTATGGCGAACTGCACCGGTTTTTGCCGGCGCTGGCCTTTATTGAAGGCGCGCGCATTACTGAAATTCCAGTTGGCCATCATGCGCGGCAGTTCGGTAAAAGCAAGTACGGGCTGGGGCGCACGCTGCGGGTGATCATGGACCTGCTAACCATCTACTTTATGAAAACGTTTTTAACCCGTCCAATGCACGTCTTTGGCGTATTTGGCTTAGGCTGCATCATCACTGGCACCGCCATCGGGCTCTATCTCAGCTTTGAGAAATTTATATTGCTCAATACGATTGGCGATCGCCCGCTGCTGATGCTAGCCGTAGTGCTGCTGATTTCGGGCGTTCAGCTTTTTAGCTTTGGGCTGCTAGCTGAGCTGATGATGCGCACCTACCACGAATCGCAGCAGCGTCCAATTTATCGAATTCGCGAAATTGTAGAATAGCCGGCAATTGCATCGGGGCTTCGCTAAGTCATCCGTGCCAAGTCATCTGTGCCAAGGTAACTATGCTAAGCAAAGCCCCCTCGATGTAGCCATCGAGGGGGCTTATTGCTACTTTCTAACCCAGACGTCAGCCAAATCGACTAGACGTTGAGGCTATCAAGAAGGCGGCGTAGGTCAGAATATACCCCACTGTGAAGTGAGCCAGACCAACCAACCGACCTTGAACGATGGACATAGCCACCGGCTTGTCCTTCCAGCGAATCAGGTTTGCTAGTGGCGTGCGCTCATGAGCCCAAACTAGGGTCTCAATCAGCTCTTGCCAGTAGCCTCTCCAGGAGATCAAGAACATAAAGCCCGTTGCCCAGACTAGATGCCCGAATAGGAACATCCAAGCCCAAACGGCGA
>JAAHIA010000420.1 GCA_010671975.1 Leptolyngbya sp. SIO4C1
TGGTATCTGGGACAGCCAATGGATTTAGACTTCAACAACTTTCAGCTAATTTCTGTTGTTGTCGCAATTTTGATTGCTAACTCTATCAGCAGCGATGGTAAGTCTAACTGGCTAGAGGGGACGCTGCTGCTGGCGACCTATACGATTATTGGTTTAGCCTTTTACTTTCATCCGATGATTGATGGGATTGGTTGAGCGAACCTTATAGGCTGAGTGCCTGACATATCTTATTCTCTAGCCGATATTTTTGTTTGTGTAGGTTGGCGTTGAGCTTGCGAAACCCAACGCGGCTGGCTTTCGATAATTTTGTTGGGTTTCGTTCCTAACTAACGATTCATTTTGAGCAGGGAAAACAAATCTTCTGCAGAGAGCGAAAAATCGAGGCTCTCTAGAGTTGGCAAAATGCTATCACCTTCATAGAAGATAGGCAGCTGTCCTGGCACATAAACCATGACCGAGCGATCGGCTGGATCTGTTAGCCAGCCAAGCTGACAGCCATGCTCTATACAGTACAAAATATTGTCAGCCACTCGATTAGGTCGCTGATCGGGCGATAGAATTTCAACGACCCAGTCAGGGCAAATAAAGAAGTCATTGGCCGGCTCATCCGCTTCGTCAAAAACGATGCGTGACCATTTGAACACAGCGATATCAGGCACGACAGACCGATTACCAAAGCTACAGCGCAGTTCTGGAAACGCATAGGCAATCTGAGCTGGCTCGGCCTTGGCATTGATTGTATTGCAGAGCTGGAGCTGCAACCGGCTATGCTTCCCTTTTGGCATGGGCTTCTGAATAATTTTGCCATTGATATATTCGCTGGCCGGTCGAGTTTCTGGCAGCGCTAAGAAGTCTTGTAGGCTAAGTCTAGAAGCTGCTTGAGTCATTGTCTTATGCATTCATCAGCCGAGACACTGCAATTTGAATGTCTGGAAACGCCAGCGGCGCAACTGTACCCTCAGTTAAATGCAGCTCGGTTTGATAGCGGCCCTCTGCTGAATCTCGGAAAACCAAATCTCGGAAAACCAGATCTCGGAAAACAATTAGCTCTGGCTGCCTGAGGTTGACAATCCAGTATTCTCGAATACCGGCTTCGGCATAGATCGCTTGCTTCAGCGTCAGATCTTTTGTCAAAGTTGCATTGGAAAACTCAATTACCCAGAAAATGTCTTCAGGGTAAGGATGATGTGCTAAATAGACCGCTCCCAACGGTTTGACAACTGCAATATCGGGCTCAGGCTCGGAGTGATTGGGTAGCGTGATGGGTTTCGCATCGCGAATCTTGGCTCGCTGGCCGAGCAGCTGCCGTAGATAGTCTCCTGTCTCTACGCTGTAATAGGCGTGAGGTTCACGCTCTGGCGGCATAATGACCAACTCTCCTCGCAGCAGCTCAACCGGCTGATCGTCAAACAGGCCGGCCTCAACTGCCTGATGGTAGCGCTCAACTGTCCACTGATAGGGTGTGACCGTCATCGCGATCGCTCCTGAGCATCTGCCCTCAGCATAGGGTACTTTTTCTAGCGACGGCTATTCTGGCGCGGTCAAAACCAGCACCGACTTGACCGGGCGCTGCACTGAGCGACCTTCGGCATCGAGGCGGCCGTAGTAGACTTGACCGTCAAAGAATAAAGACGTAGAGCTGCCGCCGTCTAAATTCAGCGCTTTAACGATGCCCTGCTGCGCCATTGCCTCGGCCAGTTCGGCCAGCGTCAGCCCCGGCGCGTCTGCTTGCTGGGCCGCCATGACCCAGACCACCTCACCGGCGGCAGTGAGCCCAACGGCGCTGCGGGCATTGGGCGACTCGCTACCAATCGCATCGCGAATGAGCGCGCCGTCTGCGTAGTCAGTAAAGCCTTCGGCATAGGCCGTATTGCGGGGCAACAGCTGCGGCCCGGCCCCGACTGAATCTGCGATCGCACAGCCCTCAGGCACGGGCGCTGAGTGCAGCGCAATGTCATAGCGAGGCGTACCGCCGCAGTCGTAGCGCCGAAACTCAGAGCGGCTGAGAATCTGATCGAGATAGGGGGCTAAGTCAGGACTGCCCACCAGCCGCTCGTTCGTAGCCGGGTCGGCGACTGCCTCACCCGCAATCACAATATGCGAGGTGGTTTGGGCATTTTGCGGGTCGAAGAAGCCAGCGTTGATCACCGCGATCGCACCTGTCTCTTGGGCAAAGTCTGCCACCGTTTGCAATGAGTCGGCGGCTGCGACTGAGACGGTGTAGCCGGTTGGGATTTTGAGAAAATATAGCGTCGCCTGGTCGGTTTCGATAGGGGTGAAGACGGGGTGCGATCGCGCCACTTCAGCAGCCGCCCTCTCTGGCGGCACCGTCGTCACCGACGAAGACGCCATGCCGCACTGCGCCAGCAGCAGACCCAGCAGACCCAGCCCCGGCAGCCACAGCCTACCCCGCCGCATTTCTTACCCGTTCGCTATAGTCTTGAGCGCGCATCTGGCGAAACCCAGTAAACACCAGCTTGCGCAGCCAGACCGGCAGATAGGACAGCGCTAGACCCACCTTCGCCCGAGAAGACGCTGCCCCTAGCTCAGCAATCAGCTGCCGCCCTCGCTGCGACTCGCCTTTCTCAATTAGCCGCATTGCCAGCACCTGCTTTAGCCCGTCAACCTTGGAGCGCCGCTGCCGCTCTAGCTCGGGCCGCTCAGCGAAGCGATAGCTCTGCAGGCAAAAGAGCTTGGCCGAGAGAAAGTGAATATCCTGTCTGAGGCTGGTCTGCCCGCCGTGGAAGCGATATTCCATCAGCCGTTCGGGGATAAAGTAGCCGGTTTTGCCCAAGATTGCCAGCCGCACCAGCAGGTCAAAATCTTCGCAGCCGTCGGCCTCAAACCGCATGAAGTCGGCCGCGTCTAAGCAGGCTTTGCGAAACAGCGTTGAACCTACCTGCAGGCTTTGGTGCACAAAGGTTTCGCTCAGCAGGTCGTCGATGATGCCCTCGCCTAACCGGTCTTTGCCCCACTTAGCCGAGTTGAGCCGGGTCGCCTCCTCGTCGCGCTCGTTGCGAGCGTTGATCACCCAGTGATCGGTGCAAACGAAATCTACTGATGGGTTTGCGTCTAGGACGGCTACCGTCTTTTCAAGAAAGGTCGGCGTTAGCGCGTCGTCATCGTCAAATTTAATAAAGTACTCGCCTGTGGCGGCCTCAAAGCCGGAGCGCATGTTGCGGCTGCGCTTGATGTTTTGCGGATGGCGAATGTAGCGAATGCGCGGATCGGCCCACTGCTGCACGACCTCGGGCGTGTTGTCGGGTGAGGCATCATCGCAGATTAGCAGCTCAAAGTCGCCGTAGGTTTGGGCCAGCACGCTCTCGACCGCGTAGGGCAGAATGTGCGCCCGATTGTAGGTGGGGATGCAGAGGCTGACTTTTGGCATGAGCGAAGATAGAGATCTCGAAGGAGTCTAAACGAGGATAGCAGCTGTGAGAGGGGGACGGCAGATTTGAAGCTGGGGGATTATTGAGTTTTTATTTATTCCATCATTTGTTGAATTGTTCCCTTTAAGTTCGGCAGAATTTCTTGGCTATATTTCTGGCGTTACATCATCATGAATCTACGCAGTCAGCGTACATAGTTCGTAGTGGCGAATGAGCTGGTTGAGCTAGGCGTGCCGAAGCAGGATATCGTGCTGGCGTATCACGCGCCGTTTATGCAGCAGTATGATGGATTTGCAGTGGACTGAGAAATGGGTCAGGAACTCAAGCAAACTGAGGCGGTCTAGCGCATCCTCCATTCTTAAAAAACGTAAGCAGTTTTCGGCTTTAGCATGGCACTTCTAGAAGTTACCGTTGAACAAATTTTGGCGCTGATTCGACAGTTGTCTTTAGATAGCAAGCAGGCAATTTTCGAAACTCTGCGTCAAGAAATGGCGGAGTCCTCATCTAGTGCTGAGCCAGATGAGGACTCCAGAGATTGGCTTGAGGCCAATGACGGCTGGCCTGATTACGATTGGGGCACGGCAGGGCGGCCGCAAGGATTGCCGGTTAGCTGTGTTCCCGGACAG
This sequence comes from Leptolyngbya sp. SIO4C1, assembly GCA_010671975.1. Classification (GTDB taxonomy): domain Bacteria; phylum Cyanobacteriota; class Cyanobacteriia; order Phormidesmidales; family Phormidesmidaceae; genus SIO4C1. The sequence goes on from JAAHIA010000420.1 coordinate 4,016, forward strand.
GGTATTGTGATTATCGAGGCCAGCGACGGTGAGTCGTAACCTACAAAGAGGTGACATTGTTCTAGTCTCAATTCCTAAGCACATACCGTCTATGCACGAGCAGCAGGGTATACGGCCTGCAGTTGTAGTTGGTATACCTCTTTTGCCTGCAGGAGTAGGAAATTTAACGCAAACCTCAGTAGTGCTGCTTGATCAGATACGAGCTGTGGACGCTCGACGGATAGTCCGGTACATAGGAAGTCTGAGCGAGAAGGATTATCAATCAATCGCTGCTGGTCT
>JAAHIA010000421.1 GCA_010671975.1 Leptolyngbya sp. SIO4C1
TGCAGTGGGAGCTATTTGGGCATTTCGGCAGCGCTTTCACGATGTTAACTATGCCTATAGCCTGACGGTGCACAAAAGCCAGGGCTCGACTTTTCAAGATGTGTTTGTCGATCTACCGAACCTGATGCGCAATCCCAAAACCGTAGAGCGCAATCAGCTGGTCTATGTCGCCTTTACCCGCGCCGCTAAGCGGCTGTTTGTCTCTCAGCCAAGGCGATAGGCTCTACCTCGGCTTGCATCATTACCAACCAGTAGAATCCAAAAAATTATTGAAGCAAAATATTGGCTGGGACTCACAGCCATCAGCCCCAGCCTAAATCAAGAAATTCTGGGTATTTCATGTGAGGTATCCTGTCTTTGTCCATTTGCTTGATAGCTGCGCAGCACCATCGGAGGTGAGTCCCGAAGAACCACCCCCTAGAAGTTGCCATGCGTAGTGTCAAGCCTTTTCGTTACCTTAAGAGAGTTTTAAGCGGTCCTCATCGCTCGAAAGGGTTGCTTCGACTCTCCCCATCGGGAGACTCAGCATCACACAACCAAGTACCAGGTCAGGCCAGTCAGCGCAATGGTTACCCCATGCTGGGGCAGCAGCTCGCGCCAGGGCCGTCGAGCAATCTTTTGGGTCAAGATTAGGCTGAGCAAAATTCCGGTGAGCAGACAGGTGCCTTGTAAAAAGGCAATCACAGCAGGATGCGCAATCCAAACCCAGTGATAGATTGGTAAATTAAAGGTAGCTAGAGACACAGGCACAAGCCGTCCTGCTTCATTGAGCCCTAGCCAAAGATAGTGAGCCAGGTTACAGCAGAGGACAGCGGGTAGATAGCCATAGGCCAGCTCAATGAAAGGGCGCGGCTTGAATCGGGTATTGAGCACTCGAATAAGCTGATGGGCCACTAGGGTCACCACCGCCGGTAGCGTCAGAGCTAAGATTGCTGCGATCGCATGTCCGCCAAAGCTATTCAACACCGTTGAACCACCCAGCAGCCAGGTCGTTAGCTCGGGCAGCCGATGCAGCCACACGGCTCCCCACAGCAGCAGCAGTAGCGCCACTTCGTAGTGAGTGGGGTTAGGCGTTGTCCAAAGCTCAATGCCGGGCGGCCGCAGGTTAAGTTCGACCGAGCGGTGCGGGCAGGCCTTAAGGCAGGTCATACAGAGCACGCAGTTACGATTATCCATTAGCTGCGCCGGATGAGAATATATTGGACAGCCTGCTGTTTCTTGACCTTCGCCCTTAGCTGGCCCCCCCTTATAGCACTGATAGGTCGTGCAGGTAGCAGAGCAGATACCGCGCTGTGCCCGCAGCTCTACCATCGAGAGTTTGGCAAACAGACCGTTCATGCCGCCAATGGGGCAGAGGTAGCGACACCAAAACCGACGCTCAAACAGCAGCGAGCAAATCATCGCCCCGGCCGTGATGAGAATCAGCAACCAGCCAGAAAGATAGGCCGTATTCTCCAAATTCCACAGCTCTTCCCACAGCAAGATCAGGGCAAAGCCGCCGTAGAGAATCCAGCCGCCCCAGCGCTCGGCCCATTGCCGAGGCCAGGTACCCAGCTTTCTTGGCCAGATCGCTAGCGAGAGCTTTTGCGTTATCTCGCCGTAGATCATAAATGGACAGACCGCACACCACAGCCGCCCCACAAACGGAAACCCAATCAGCACGATCGGCCACCACCAGGCCCAAAAGAGATTGAGGCCAAAATTAGCCTCTCGGGTCTGCGGCCCCAAAAACAAAACGGCCACCACAATGGCATAAAACCACGAGGTGACCCCGTAGTTGATGCGGTCGGGCCACCAGGGGCTGCGTAGGAAATGCCGCAGCTTAGGATAGGCATTGAGTAAGTTGACGCGAAATCGCTGCGGCTTTTGATTTGCCGACCAAAAGAGCTCTTCAGTCAGCCGTGTGCTCGACTCTGACTGGGTGATAGCGCGCTCGACGAGATTTTCAAGCTCGCGCAGGTTACCTGGAAAATCGTAGCTCTGCAAGCTGCGCACCGCCTCAGGCGAAAGCTCAGGCTTGGGCAGACCGCGCTTTTTACAGTCAAGCTGAATAAAATAGTTCACGATGGCTTCGATATCTGCCTTACGCACTCGCAAGGGCGGCACCTTAATCTGCTGGCCCGAGCGTTTGGCAAACTGAGGCAGGCTCTTTTCTGCAATCATCAAAATCCAAGCGGGGCTGGTTTGGGGCGGGGGCGAGGCCTCTCCTTCGCGCGGCACCGCCTGATAGCTTCCGGTCTCTAGCAGCTTCAAAATAGGAGCTTCTAGCGCCGGATCTAAATCTTGAATATTGTTGAGCAGCAGCGTTCCCTCGCCCAGCCAGTCGAGCAGCCCAGGTTTACTCTCACCGCGCCCAAACAGATCGACAGCCCGCAGCGTCTCACAGTTGACCTTAATCAAAGGCTGGCGCTTGTTGGCAGAACCAAAGTGAATCAGCGCCGCCAGATTGTCTTTATTTAAGCCAGGCTCACCAAAAATTAGAATTGGCGGTCGTCGTCCGCTCTGATCAGGATCAATGTGCGTAGCTTCGCGCACGTTTTGCCGCAGCCGCACCGCATAGCGGCTAGCCCCAACTACGCCACGTTTGACTCTTGGCACCAGATAGGCCCGCAGTGCCTGCTGCCGTTCCTGCTCATAGAGCAGCTGTGCCGAGACCTGCGCCAGTTCTTCCGCTAGCAGCTGAGAAAGTTCCTGATTAAGCGCTGGGTAGTCTTGGGCCAGCTGCTTTAGCCGAGAGCCAGACAGTCGCCATAGCGTACAGTCGCTCAGGGCGATCACAGTCTGCTCAGCCGGCTGATCGAGCAGCAGCTCGCGCAGATGCAGCACCGTACCCGGCAGCAGGCTCACCGCCCGAGCCATCGTAGTGCGCTGGCTGCGATAGCTTTCTAACCGACCTGCTCGTAAAATGTAGAGCGTTTCGGGCTGCGTCTCTTCAAGAATCAGTCGCTGATTTTCCTGCAGCGTCTCTTCACTCAGGCAGGCTGCGATCGCGCTGACCAAATCCTCCGGCAGCCCACCCAAGATTGTATTGGCCTGTAGCCAGTCCACCCGTGATGTCATATGTGCGCTCCTAGCTGCAGAATCGCTTCCTAGCTAGTATGATAACCAATCAGCAAGGCCGAAGGAAACAAGAGAAAAAGCGTTTTGCACATACGGCAATCACGCTGAACAAGCTGACAACAGATCAGCCAACATTCTCTCTTTATCACCTCTGGCGGCAAAGATCGTAACTTCAAACAATAGGGGAGCTGCATAGCCTAGAAAATCCTCTTGTTGCGTCAGCGGTTGGTGGATGCGTGTAGATTTAAAGGCGCCTTGGTCATATTCAGGCTACATAAGTAGTTAGCCAAAATTGATTACAAACTCTTGTTCATTATCAGCAGCTAAAAACTTTTCTCGAAGAGAATCTGTTTCAAATGCTGTCATAAAACTTATACTCCGTATTCCTGCTCCGATTTCTCAAAACTGAAGCTCATCTTCAATCCATTCATCCAAGTTGGTTCTATTAATCCATCATGCTGAAGTCGTCCAACCACAATGCCAGGATGAATCCCAATTTGGTTAGCAAACTCAACTACCGCATTCTTTGATCTCAATCGAGAAAGCTCCGCGTCATATTGCAACGGAATTAAAAGCTCTCGTGACCAGGCGTTTGCCTCCTCTTCCTGTTTTGACTGTAATGTTCCTCTACCATCCCACTCATCCAGAAAAATGTTCTTCTTATCATGGAGCAAAATATGGGCAGCTTCGTGGAAAAATGTAAACCAGAAGCGGTCGTTCTGTTTACCATAGAGCGAAAGCTGAATTAGTGCCTTGTGAAGATTAAGCCACCGTGCCATCCCACTCACATGTGCTCGTGGAATTGAGGGCACTAAAACAAATGCAACACCGGATTCCCAGCAAAGCTTCTGCATGACTGGCCCAAATTCCTGTGGTTCTAATACAGTCAGTGAGCGAATTGTTCGCACTGCTTTCTCAAATTTTGACTTGCTGTACTTAGGGCAGTCGAGCTGCTCCGCTAAGATTTCTCCTTGTCGGATCCAGGCTGCAATTGCGCCGACATCGCTCTGAGCCTCTCGTGTTCTACGAAAGTTACACTTCATCCCAACATAGACGCTTCGCCAATCATCTGGCGAAGCTACCCCAAAAAAATGCAGCAGGTCTCTGACAATACCCGGTTTATTCTTAGCGGTCATCCGATTTTTCGGAATTATCCCCTGCTGCATCAAATCGGAGGAGCACACGCTTGAACTCCCGTCACTCTTAATCGTCCATC
>JAAHIA010000422.1 GCA_010671975.1 Leptolyngbya sp. SIO4C1
GCTGGTCGGTACGGATTCGCTAACGGCGGGTTTGGTGTATTTTTCAGAGACGGCGACGACTTCGGCCAGGCGCTCGCGATCTTCGGCACGGTCGGTTTGGGCAGCTTGCTCTGCTTCAGTCAGACCTTCGGCCTGAGCGGCGCGTTCAGCAGCAATGTCTTCGCGGATGAGTCGAATAAAAGAGGTTGCAAAACCAAGCGTCAGATAGGCTCCGCCGAATATCATCCAGCCTTCGATGACGTAGGTCATCATTTGGTCTAGGGCTTCAACCGTCATGAGCATTCTCTCCAGCAGCTGTAGGATCGCGCTGAGCGCGATTGGGCAATCTTTTTCTACCTTACCTTGTCCGTAATTTGTTATCAGGACATCCCACCATGCAAACGACCGCTGACTACAGCTGCGCCTACTGCGGCGAGACCAGCACGACGTTTATCGACATCAGCGCCGGGTTTAGCCAGCGCTACGTTGAAGACTGCCAGGTCTGCTGCCGGCCAAATATCCTCTATGTGTCGATTGACGAAGAGACGCTAGAAGTGGAGATTCAGACTGATTACGAGGAGTAAGCGCTAGTCCTTAAACGAGCATTCAACCGTGATGTTTAAATTGCTCTCAGCCGTTCCTTTGGTCACGTAGGGGACACCGGCCTCGCCACCGACGCGAATGCCAAACTGCAGCGTCACCTTATCGACGTTGGCGGTGGCTAGCTCTTTGAACGCATTCAACGTCTGGTTGGTATAGGTGCGAATGGTACTCTCTAGCGCCTGAAAGCTCTGAGCCGAGATCGCGCGCCCATCCACAGCGCGCCCATCCACAGCGCGACTGTCAGTCGGACTCTCGCTATGGCTCTGGGTCGGATAGCCCAGCACGCCGCGAGTCGCGCTGCCAAACATTCCTTTTTGACCACCGCGCAGCTGCTCAGCCGGTAGCTCAGCGGGCTGAACCTGCACGCTATCCGTGGCTTCGATATAGATTTCTGAACCGTCTTCTAGCTGAATAGGAACAAGGTGCGACATGGGCATTACTCTCCGGTTAGATAGATGCAGTGCGTGAATGAGGTTAGACCAAGCTGGTCTGAGGCAGCGACTACCAGCAGGTTCAGTATGCCCAGCCGCTGATACTGGCAAACTTTTTGATGCGTAACCGGAAACCTAAGAGATGATTTACCCAGATTTCAAAGCGGCTTGAAGTGATGTCCAAGCCTGCGGACAGGCGTAGCTGACAGCTTTCGGTTGTCCGTACCCTAAAAGCAGTGGTTTAATCGCTGCAAAATTCTCTATAACTAAAGAAGACGTGTGCCCGGTTGTCCCATGAGTGATTTGTATGCCGCTGAAGACGCCCAGCGAATCTTACAGCTTGCGATCGCAAAAGATACAGAATCTGGAGAGCTTTCGCGCGCTCAGCTGGTAGAGATTGCCTCGGAGCTTGGCATCAAGGCAGACACCCTTTGGGCAGCTGAGCGGGAATGGCTGACCCTTAAAGATGAAGCGCAGGAGCAGCAACTCTTTCAGACCTACCGAGAGCAAAAGTTCCAGCACCACCTGGCGCGCTACAGCATCGTCAACGGCTTTTTAGTGCTCATCGATCTGCTGATGGGGGGCGGTCTGGGCTTTTCGCTCTATGTGGCGCTCTTTTGGGGACTGCCGCTGGCGCTGCACGCCTGGAAAACCTATCGCAGCACCGGCTATCGCTACCAGAAAGAGTTTGAGACCTGGCGGCGCCGACGCCTGGTGCAGCAGTCGGTTGGCAAACTGGTCAATCGCGTTCTGGGAACTCAGGCATCCGGATAAATTTTTTGTTTTTTTCTTAAAAATGGTTGCACTTCTAGGGCAAGACTGCGATTATTAGAGCACTGGTTTGGTTGTGTGTTCCCCCTGATTCTTTTGCGGTCTTAGCCCCTGCGTGCACCTGCTTAAGTAGCTAAATAGTGACTTATGTCTGGTGATTTATGTCTGGTGACTTAATATCTAGCAGTGAGGCTCAGCCCAATCGGCCAGACCAGCGGCATTTTATTCAAGTTTGTCAATATCGAACCTGTCGGCGTGCCGGTGCGCAGCAGGTGCTAGCTGCGTTTGAGAAGTACGCTTCGCCAGAGGTGATGGTGGCTGCCGCTGGCTGTCTCGGTCAGTGCGGTTCTGGGCCTAACGTCAGGCTAGCGTCTGAAGACATTTGGTACTGTCGCGTGCGCGTGCGCGACGTGCCCGAAGTTGTGCAGCAGCTAGGGCAGTCGCCCATTAGACGGCTGCTGCATCCGCGTATTCATCGTCAGCACAAAGCGTAGGACAAGAATCAGCCGCTACTCGCCTACGCCCACAGGCGTTTTTTCTAGCATCAGCTTTGAGCGCCTAAACAGCTCTGGAACCTCAACTGGGTAGTCGCCCGTAAAACATGCTGAGCAAAAGCTGTCCAGCGCTTCGCCAGTGGCCTCGAGCATGCCCTGCCAGCTGAGGTAGGCCAGCGAATCTACCTCAATTTGCGCTTCAATGTCTTTGACTGACTTGGTCGCAGCAATCAGCTGGTCTTGGCTGTCGGTATCGATGCCGTAAAAGCAGGGATGCGTCACCGGCGGTGAGGAAATGCGCATGTGCACCTCGGTTGCACCAGCATCGCGCAGCGCTTTGACAATTTTTCGACTGGTGGTGCCGCGCACAATCGAATCGTCAACAATCAGCACCCGCTTACCCGCTAGCACATCGCGCAGCGGATTCAGCTTCATCCGAATGCCGGCTTCTCGCATTGTCTGGGTCGGCTGAATAAAGGTGCGCCCGACGTAGCGATTTTTAATCAGCCCTTCCGCATAGGGAATGCCGGACGCCTGCGAATAGCCAATTGCGGCTGGAATGCCTGAATCGGGCACCGCCATTACCAGATCAACTTCGACCGGCGATTCTTCTGCTAGGCGTCGGCCTAATCGCTGTCGATAGCTGTAAAGGCTCTCACCGTGAAAGACGCTGTCGGGCCGAGCAAAGTAAATCATCTCAAAGACGCAAAGGCGACGCTGCGGCGGCGCCCACTGAACCGAGGTCAGCCCAGCGTCGTTAATTAAAATCAGCTCGCCCGGCTGCACGTCGCGCAGGTACTGAGCGTTAATGATATCTAAACCACAGGTTTCAGACGCCAGCGCATATTGACCTGGCCCGTTTTGCGGATCGTCATGGTCGAGATAGCCAAGCACCAGCGGTCGAATGCCGCGCGGATCGCGAGTAGCCATAATCCCCTCTGGCGTCGCAATCGTCAGACTAAAGGCCCCTTCGCAGCGCTTAAATGCCTGGATAGCTGCCTCCGTCCAGTCAAGCCCGTCGTTGACGGCCTCTGCCATCGCAAAGGCAATCAGCTCGGTGTCGGTCGTAGTGACCAGGTCGTGGTCGCGCTCTAGCAGCTCCTCTCGCAGCGCCGCCGCATTGACTAAGTTACCGTTGTGCGCCAGCGCTAGCTTGCCTAGCCGCGTTTCTAAAATGGCCGGCTGAGCGTTGACCATTCGACTAGAGCCGGTGGTTGAGTAGCGCGTGTGGCCGATTGCCCACTGACCCGGCAGCTGCTTCAAGATTTCATCGTCAAACACCTGAGACACTAGGCCCATTCCTTTAAAGGAATGCACTTCGCTGCGATCAAATGTCGCAATACCCGCTGATTCTTGGCCCCGATGCTGCAGCGCATAGAGGCCAAAATAGGTCAGCGTTGCGACATCCTCTTTGGGGGAATACATGCCGAAGACGCCGCAGGCTTCTTCGGGCTTGTCGGGGCGCTCGATTGCAGCTGAAGAAGGAAGTGAAGCAGGCAAAGGCTGGGACATGATGCTTGCTAGGAGCTTTAGATGTCAACAACAATGACTCACAAGCGACCGGCTTGTCGCTTGCAGGTCAATCACGCTGGTCGCGAGGCAGCGCCTCTAATCAAAAACCTAAAGTAAACTGATGATTTAATGATTTCTTAACCCCTTTGATCCTAGCATTCGTCGGCTGTAATCAGGCTGATGCCGACTTAAATCAAACCAAAGATCCGCTCGGCGAGGCAGCTGAGCTTAATCAGCTAGGGCTCGCTCGATGGCATAGCGCCAAGTCTCTGCAATCTGAGTGAGTGAAAGCTGTATGAGCTGCTGATCGGCGGTTCGCAGCGCTAGCTCGCTGCCGCCAACGGTGCCTAAGAGCTGCCAGCTCAGAGCCAGTTGCTCGCTCACATAGCGCTCCCAGTCAGCGATTTGAGCTGCGGCTACCGAGACAACGATGCGTGCCCCGCCCTCACTAAACAGCAGCTCGTCCCACCGTAGGGTAGACGTCGG
>JAAHIA010000423.1 GCA_010671975.1 Leptolyngbya sp. SIO4C1
TCAGCAGATGATAAGCAGATTATTCCAGCCGGTCGCGCCTTTATCTTAGACTCCTGGGCGCATCGCGACGCGCAGGGTCGCCTGTTCAATCGCCATATCAAGTTTACAATCAAGCTAGAATCTGACTTTGTCAAGCAGCTCAGCACCTGGTACGTCTTTGATCAGCACGCGCAGGTAGTCTGGAACAGTAAGGTTCTCTATCCTCCCTATACGGGCAGTCCGTTTAAGCTGCCAGGTAATGAAACGACCTTCTACACCGGTCAGCCCATTGTTAAAGGCGGCAGCTTCACCTGGGGAGAGGCTACCAAAGACGGCAGCCGCATTCCCGCATCAGCCGCTGTGGTCAACAATATCCTCGACTTTACTCAAAAGCTGCAGGCAGCCCGAAATCTGATTGGCAGCCCGTTCATTATCAACTCCTGGTATCGCACCCCGGCGGCTAACGCAGCCGTTGGCGGTGTCTCAAACAGCCTGCACCTACAGGGCAGAGCGGTGGATATGTACGTGCCGGGCTATAGCGTGCGCCAGGTGGCCAACGCGCTGATGGGCAGCTGGCCCGGCGGCATTTTAATCTACAGCACTCACCTGCATCTGGATACGGGTCGCAAGCAGGTGGTCTTTCTATAGCCGGCTTCTGTATAGCGAGGTCTACAGCTAGGGCCGCTGTGTCGCAATACCGAGCTTTAGCCCTTCAATATTGCGCAGCTGATCCATCGCAGCAACGACGCGACCGTGGCTGGTGCTTTCATCGGCGTTGATGGTGACCAGCGCCGGCTGATTCGGGACTAGCCGCGCTTTGACCTCAGCCGCCAGCGTAGTGAGCTTGACCGGGGTTTGATCGAGATAGAGGCCGCCGTCAGCGGTAATGGTCAGCGTCAGGCTGACCTGATCTTGCCGAGTAGCGGTGAGGGCCTGAGGCAAATCGACCGGCAGCCCCTCTGCCCGCGTTAAAAACAGCGTCGACAGGATGAAGAAAGCCAAAATGGCAAACACCACATCAATCATCGGCACGATGTTGATGGTGAGCGGTGAGTCTTCTTCGGGGGGAAGATGCATTAGCCGAGCGCTTCGCTGAGCTGCTGTTTGGCCGCTGCTAGCGCGGCCGGCAGCTGCGCTGGGTCGCGACCGCCAGCCTGAGCAAAGTTGGGGCGGCCGCCACCGCCGCCGCCAGTGAGCTTAGCAATCCCACCAATAAACTGGCCGGCTTTGAGCCCCTGCGCAATCACCTCCTGGCTAAAGGCGGCCACCAGGCTCACTTTGCCCGCCTCTGGCACCGATCCGAGCACAACCGCGCCCTCACCCAGCTTTTGCAGCAGCCGCTCTGCCGCTGCTTTTAGCGCGTCGGCTTCGACCGATTCCAGGTTGGCAACCAGCACTTTTACCTGGCCAGCGGGCTCTGCCTGACCAACCAGCTGATCCGACTTGGCTAGGGCCAGCTCTGACTTGAGGCCGCCCAGCTCTTTTTGAACTGTCTTGAGCTCAGTCTGCAGATTACTCACCCGCTCAGGCAGCTCCTCGGGCTTTGCTTTGAAGCGATCGCACAGGTCGCGCACGATGCGATCGCGCAGATTCAGATATTCCAGCACGGCCGGGCCAGCGACGGCTTCAATGCGGCGCACGCCGGCAGCCACGCCGGATTCAGAAATGACCTTAAACAGGCCAATTTCTGCCGTATTCATCACGTGGGTGCCGCCGCACAGCTCCATTGAAACGCCAGGAAAGTCAATCACCCGCACCTCGTCACCGTACTTTTCGCCAAACATGGCGATCGCGCCTCGGGCCTTGGCCTCTTCTAGCGGCAGCTGCATGACGTCAGCCTCGTGCGCTTCGGCTATCCAAGCATTGACCTGCGCTTCTACCTGCTGTACCTCCTCAGCGGTCAGGGCGCGGGGGCAGTTAAAGTCAAACCGCAGCCGGTCAAAGGCCACCAGCGAACCGGCCTGAGAGATTGAGTCGTCCACCAGCTTCTTCAGCGCTGCCTGCAGCAGGTGCGTCGCCGTGTGGTTGGCCTGCGCCCGGCGGCGGCAGGCGCGATCAATCTGGGCGCTGACCCGGTCGCCCACCTGCAGCCTGCCGCGCTCGATGCGGCCAAAGTGCACAAAGAAGTCGCCTTCTTTTTTCACATCTTCAACCCGGACCACGACCGACTCGCCAGAGAGGTAGCCGCGATCGCCAATCTGACCGCCCGACTCGGCATAGAACGGCGTCTGGTTTAGCACTACCTGCACCTCGCTGCCGGCCTCCGCTGCCTCTACCGACTCACCCTCAACCAGCAGCGCCTCTACCCGGCTCTGCGTACTGAAGTCGGTATAGCCCAGAAACTCGGTCGAGTGGATCTGCTCAGCCAGCTTGTCTAGGCTGCCCTGCACGGTCAGATCAATCGTCTCGTGCGCGTCCTTAGAGCGCTGGCGCTGAGCGGTCATCGCTGCTTCAAAGCCTTTGACATCAACGCCGAGACCGCTCTCTTCAGCAATCTCCTGCGTCAGCTCTAGCGGAAAGCCGTAGGTGTCGTACAGCTCAAATGCGTCTTTGCCAGAAATTTGCGCCGGCTGGCGCTGCAAAATCTCTTCGAGCAGCTTTTCGCCCCGCTCTAGCGTCTTGAGGAACTGGATTTCTTCCCGGGTAAGCTCAGCTGCGATCGCGCTTTGCCGGCGGCGCAGATTGGGGTAGGCGTCTTCCGAGAGTGCGATCGCCCGCTCCGCCACCTGATTGATAAACGGCCCTTCAATGCCCAGCAGCCGACCGTGGCGCACCACCCGTCGAATTAGCCGTCGCAGCACGTAGCCGCGCCCTACGTTGGCGGCGCTGATGCCGTCAGCAATCATATGGACCACCGCCCGCACGTGATCGCCAATCACCTTAAGCGACACCTTAATCTTCTCATCCGCCCGGTGATAGTCGAGTCCGGCAATCTCAGCAGCAGTTTCAATAATCGGCAAGATGAGATCGGTCTCATAGTTATTCGGCACCTGCTGCAGAATCTGCGCCATCCGCTCTAGCCCCAGCCCCGTATCAATATTCTGAGCCGCTAGCGGCGTCAGCGCGCCCTCAGCATCCCGGTTGTACTGCATAAACACCAGGTTATAGAACTCGATAAAGCGCGTATCGTCTTCGAGATCGATAGCCTGGTCGCCGCGCTCAGGATGAAAATCATAGTAGATTTCTGAGCAGGGGCCGCAGGGGCCGGTAGGGCCAGACGTCCAGAAATTATCTTCCTCATCCATGCGAATGATGCGGCTGAGCGGCACTCCGATCTCATCGCGCCAGATGGCAAAAGCTTCGTCATCTTCTCGAAAGACGCTCACGACCAGCCGCTCGGACGGCAGCTTAAACACCTCAGTCGACAGCTCCCAAGCCCAAGCAATCGCCTGGCTTTTAAAATAGTCACCAAAGCTGAAGTTACCCAGCATCTCAAAAAACGTATGGTGCCGTGCGGTGCGGCCAACGTTTTCAATATCATTAGTGCGAATGCACTTCTGCGAAGTCGTGGCCCGCTCAAACTCAGCCGTTCGCTGCCCTAAAAAAATGGGCTTAAAGGGCAGCATGCCGGCAATCGTGAGCAGCACGGTAGGATCTTCTGGCACCAGCGAAGCGCTGGGTAAAATTCGATGCCCTCTAGCTTCGTAGAAGCGCAAAAAAGTCTGGCGAATTTCTGCACCAGATGTGACTGATTTCATGAGCTCGGGCTTAGAAGTAGACATGCCAGTGAAGATCGGGACGAAACAGCAAGCAGCTAAAGGGGTAGAGTAGTCTAACTTAATCTATTTTGACTGATATTTTGCCAATCTTGGCCGTCGATTTTCTGAAAGCCGCTGCTGACAGCGCAGCGGGATTGGCATGACATAATATTTCTTGACTGAAAATATTAAAAATTTAGGCTCATGCTTGTCTGTCTTTAGCTTGGAATGTATAAGCTACCAAAGATATGAATGCGCTTGTGCTGCTAATTGGCGACTCTGACTTTGTCAGAGATATTCTCGGACGGGTGCGGAGTCTAGAGGCGCTGATGGTGGAGTCGGTAGACTCGCTGAGCGAATCAGAGAATAGGATGCTAGCAAATCCGCCCGATCTAGCAATTGTGCAGGCGACGCTAGCACAGCCGGTGTCAATCCTGCAGGCGTTCAAGCGGCAGCAGCAGCTAGTCGGTATCTCTTTTTTGCTGGTTGAACAGTCACCGACCGCTGACCAGCTGCCCATCCCTAGAATGATTGAGGCGCTAGATGCCGGCATTGATTTTTA
>JAAHIA010000424.1 GCA_010671975.1 Leptolyngbya sp. SIO4C1
TCCTCGCTAGGGCCTAGCACTGAAACGCTGGTCAAAGAAGCTGAAAATCGCGGCATTCCTTGGATGCCGCTGCGAGCAAGAGCCATGATTCAGTTCGGCCAGGGCATCTATCAAAAGCGCATTCAGGCAACGCTCAGCAGCCAGACCAGCATTTTGGGGGTAGAGCTCGCCTGCGACAAGGAAGGCACTAAGCAGATGCTGCGCGACTGCGGTGTTCCGGTCCCCAGAGGCACCGTCATCTACTATCTCGATGAGCTAGAAGAAGCCATCGACCTAGTGGGCGGCTTCCCCATCGTGATCAAGCCGCTCGATGGCAATCACGGTCGCGGCATCACGATCAATATTCAAGACTGGCAGCGGGCCGAAGCGGCCTATGATGCCGCTAGGGATATTTCTAAAGGCGTGATTATTGAGCGCTACTATCGCGGCCGCGACCACCGCATTTTGGTGATTAACGACCGGGTGATTGCCGTGGCTGAGCGGGTGCCTGCTCACGTTGTGGGCGATGGTAAATCGACGATTGAAGAACTCATTGACGCGGCTAATCGCGATCCGCGTCGAGGCGAAGGTCACAACAACGTACTGACTCGCATTGAAGTAGACCGTACCTCCTGGCAGCTGCTAGACCAGCAGGGCTACAGCCTCGATACGGTGCTCGCGTCGGATGAAGTCTGCTACCTGCGTGCAACGGCCAACCTCAGTACGGGCGGCATTGCCATTGATCGCACCGATGAAATTCACCCAGCCAATGTTTGGCTGGCTCAGCGAATCGCTAAGATTATTGGCCTAGACATTGCCGGCATTGACGTAGTTACCTCGGACATTACCCAGCCGCTGCGCGACGTAGACGGCGTGATTGTAGAAGTCAACGCGGCTCCCGGCTTTCGCATGCACTTTTCCCCCAGCGAAGGCATCGCGCGCAACGTTGCTGAACCGGTGTTGAACATGCTGTTTCCGCCTGGGCAGCCGAGCCGGATCCCGATTATTGCCATCACCGGTACCAATGGCAAAACCACCACAACCCGACTGACGGCTCATATTTTCCGACAGACGCAAAAAGTGGTGGGCTACACCACCACCGACGGTATCTATATTGGCGAGTATCTAGCCGAGCCCGGCGACAATACCGGTCCGCAAAGCGCTCAGGTGATTCTGCAAGATCCCACGGTCGAAGTCGCGGTGCTAGAGACGGCGCGCGGCGGCATGCTGCGCTCGGGCCTAGCCTTTGACAGCTGCGATGTCGGCGTGGTCCTAAACGTTGCGGCCGATCACCTGGGCCTAGGCGACATCAATACGGTCGAAGACATGGCTCAGGTCAAAGGGATTGTCGCTGAGCTAGCGCGCCCCAAGGGCTATGCCGTACTCAACGCAGACGATCCGCTGGTAGCCGCTATGGCCGAGCGGGTTAGGGCGCAGGTTGCCTATTTCTCGATGCAGCCTGACAATCCGCTGATTCAGGCGCACACGCAGGCAGGCGGGCTGGCTGCTGTCTATGAGAATGGCTATCTGACAATTCTCAAAGGGGATTGGATTTTGCGCATTGAGCAGGCGGTGAACATACCGCTGACGATGGCCGGACGCGCGCCGTTTATGATCGCGAATGCGCTGGCTGCCAGCCTAGCGGCGTTCAGTCAAGGCATCAAAATTGATATGATTCGGCAGGCGCTGCTGAGTTTTGAAGCCTCGAGCGAGCAGACACCGGGCCGAATGAATTTGTTCAATATGGGCCAGTTCCATGCGCTGGTGGACTATGCGCACAACCCGGCTAGCTACGAAGCGTTAGCCAGCTTTGTCAAAAGCTGGCCGGGCACGCGAATTGGCGTGGTGGGGGGGCCAGGCGACCGCCGCGATGAGGACTTTACGACGCTGGGACGGCTCTCAGCAGAGATGTTTGACCAGGTTCTGATCAAGGAAGATGACGACACCCGGGGTCGGCCTCGGGGCGATGCGGCCAAGCTAATTCAAGACGGCATTGAGCAGGCAGAGACCCGCTGCCGCTATGACACCGTTTTGGATGAAACAGCCGCGATTGAGACGGCGCTTGACAGCGCACCGGCAGAAGGGCTGGTGGTGATTTTGCCTGAGAGTGTCAGTCGGGCGATCGCGCTCATCAAGCAGCGCAATCCGCAGCCGCAGACTAACTTAGCGGCGGTAGACCATCAGTCAGAGCCGGCTGAACCTAAAGCGGTTGAGGTCAACTGCTCCTAGCGGCCGGTCAAGCTAGTCTGCAAGCGCTCGCGAGAGGTAGAGTAGTCGATTGGTAAGCTCGCCTTCTAGCGGCTTTTGCGATAGCGACTGCGCAATTGCCAGTGCCTGCTGATAGGCTGACTGGGCGGAAACCAGCTCGCCCGTTGCCTCGTAATACTGGCCCAAGTGCCGCAGCGTCAGTAGCCGCTGCCACGGGCTGACGCCGTCAAGCGTCAGCGCTATTCGACTGTCCAGATAGCGCCGCACCTGATTCCAGTCGCTGCGATCGCGGTAGATAGCAATTAGGCCATCTATGGCCTGCAGCTGAGTTGGCTGGCTGCTGAGCTCGCGTCCTAGCGTCAGCGCCAGTCGATAGGCCCCGAGCGCGCGATTGGTCAGCCCCGCCGCTAGGTAGGCATCGCCTAGGTTGTTGTTCGTATTCGCCTGACCCAGCGCATCGCCGGCGCGAGCGCGGTAGTTGCCGGCCGCTTCGTAATAGTCAATGGCCGCCTCTAGCCGCCCCTGAGCGTTGGCAATCAGGCCAAGGTTGCTCAGAGATAAGCCCATACCTGCCTCGCTCCCAACGCTCTGCGCCACCGCTAGCCCTTCTTCAAAAGCGTTGAGCGCGCTGATCAGCTCGCCGCGCTGCAGCTGCAGCGCGCCCAGATTATTCCAAGCAAAAATCTGCGTCTCAAAATCGCCATTGTCGCGCGCAATTGCCAGCTGACGGCGAATGGCCGTTTCTGCCTCAGCATAGTTACCTAGCTGTACATAGGCAGCAGCAATATTTTCATAGGCGCTGCCCATTGCCGGCCGATCGCCCAAATCGTAGTAGAGATCGGCGGCCCGATGCCAAGAGCGAATTGCTATCTCATACTGGCCGGCTGCCGCCTGCTGACGGCCTAGCCGCAGTAGCTGGTCGGCAATATCGCGCTGCTGGTTGAGCGCCGCCGGATTGACTGGCTGTCGCAGCTGCTCTTCTAAGCTAGCCGCCATCACAGCGCCGCCGCTAGCCAACCCTAAAACCGCCGGAGCTGCTAGCCCCAGCGCGATCGCATTAATGCCTGTTTGCCAGCCAATCATAGTGAGAGTCCTTGCTTAGTCATGACGATTTAAATCTTGGATACCCAGTTTTGCCGCTTCGCTAGTCGGTCTTCGCTAGTCAGTCTCTGGCGGTCCAGCCGGCTGGCTGGCGGTTGAGCTGAAATCTAAATCAGAGACATCCAGCAGCCGATCCAGCTCGGTGTCTGCTGCCGGCTCGGCAGTCTCAGCTAGATAGATAGTGCGAATGTCCTGCGGCAGGGCTGTCTCTAGCGCCCGGTAAGCGGCTGCTAGCTGCGACTGCACCAGCTTCGGTGACAGCGGCTGTCCTTCTGCCTGCAGGTAGGCCGCAATTCGCGTGTCGCTCCAGTGGAAGGTCTGAGCCATTAGAACAATCAGCCGGTGCATTGGCTGCAGCTGGTCGAGCGCCTGAATCACATAGCACCAGAGCGGCGGCGACGCCTGCTTAAGCGAATAGTGGATGGATTCAACCTCGGGCAGATCGGTCTGATTGATGCAGGCTGCTGTCAGGTTGATCAGCCAGCCCTGCAGTGAAAATGCCGGCGATTCGCCTGGCTCAGACAGCTCTAGCCCGCCAAGCTCGTGCTGAATATGCCGCCAGGTCAGCGCAAACATATATTCTGACTGCACGGGTGAGCGCGCCGAATGGCTAATTAGCGAATACACTACCGGACTGTAGCGACAAAAAATAGCCGTAAAGTAGCGACCCGAGTCGGGATGCTGCTGAAACAGTCGCACCAAATCGTAGTCGCTTGACTGGACGAGCGACTGTATCAGGGCATGGTCGCACTCGGGAAAATTAGGAATGTCCACGGGTTACCAGTAGGAACTCAGGCAGTGGGCAGCTTTATCAGGGGAGTTTACGCCAAAATTGGTCAAATGTCCTCCCTGAAATAGCCGCTACTATACTCAGCAACTTTACTGGTCTACATCATTTTTTTAAAGTTGATGGCCTCTCGGTCACCTTGACGGCTTGATAGACTATTAAGTAAGGATATGTTTTTAAAGCGACATA
>JAAHIA010000425.1 GCA_010671975.1 Leptolyngbya sp. SIO4C1
TCGAGATCTCTACGGCAGCTCGTATATTCTGTCTTTCTTAGCTTGGGCAGTTTGCCGAGCTGCTAAGCAGCAAGGGCATACCGTCATATCGCCCGCCTTAATTAACGTCACTCAGGGGATGCCGAATCAGATCATCATTGATGGCATCTTTGAGCAGGCCGAAGCAAAACCAGCCTTTAACGAAGCCTGGGGCTGTATCGTCTACACCTGCCGCCAGTGGATTGAAGATGAACTATCAGACACCTACCGCAAAGACGACTACTGCTGGCATCGAGATTGGGGGCTCTGGGCTAAGCATGCCTGGGAGTTTTTTGCAGCGAACGGTTCGGATATTCCAACCGCTCGGCGACGGCTGAATGATTGCAAACAGTCCCGCGCCTGGACCGGCATCAACTGGACAGGCGAAAGCTCGACTTTGTCTGGAGCCGATGCGATCGCATGGCCCAAGCTAGGCTACAACAACCCTCGTAAGACCAGCTATCAAGACCAAAAACACGGCATAGAAACCTTTTACAAAACCTTGAGTAAAAGGCTAGGAGAAGCCTTCATCGATCCTGACGAAGAACTCAGCGTACCTGAAGTGATCAAACGGATGGTGACCCATGAAGAAGTCGCAAAAGCAGTATTAAAAACCTTCAAGGCAAGAAGTCATACAGAACTCACGCAAAAGGAAGAAGTCCAGCTTCTACAGATTGCAAATGAGCTGAATCCACGTTCCTTTAAGGATCTCAATCGGCTCAAGCAAAAGGATCGTAAGCCGGATCAGCCAACCGAACCCAAATACTGGACAGGCTGGTTTTTGGGAGATGGCGACAACGCTGGCAAATATCTAAAGCGTCACAGCACCCCTGAGGTGCTAACCGCTTTCAGTGCCCAGATGCGCGAATGGGGCAGCGCGATTCGCGACCCGGAGCAAAGCTATTTGCCAGGACAAGGTCGAATGGTTTATGCCGGTGGTGATGACTTTCTGGGAGTTCTCTACGAGCGAGATGCCCAACTACAGTCAGAGATTTGCTGGCAATGGTTAAGCCAGTTTAACAAAGATTTCTGGCGGGGCAGGACCTTACAGGCCAGATCGGCATCCTTTAAGTACAAAGCCAACAAGCCGAAGCCGATCACTGCCAGCGTAGGTTTTGTTTGGGCCGCGCCCAACGTGCCTCAGCGAGATGTGTTGCAACACTGTCACGCTGCTGAGCAGTCAGCGAAACGAGGCGGTCGCGATCGCATTGCTTTTCGCATCCTCTTCAACGGTGGCAACCACCTAGAGTGGGTATGCCCCTGGTGGGTGCTTGAAGATGAGTATATTGACATTTCCAAAAATCAGCTCGGTTTAGCGAAGCCGCAAGCCTGGACCCACTTTTATAACGACGCGGCAGCCCTCGAAGGTCGCCATGCGTTCGGCGCTAACCAGGATGGCCCCATTGATGTAGCGAAAGCCCTCTTTCAGGTTTACTTCGGCGAGGCTAGCCCGGTTCTCGACGAAGCCCACTGGTGGAACCGCTATGACGCTAACGAGCGGCTAGAATTCAGCGGCATTTTGGGGGATGCAACCAGGTTTGCGATCGCTGACCCAGACCATCCTGACTACGGCAAACCACTGGCTGAGAATCGCTTTGTCAGAAAAGCCATCAATACCTGGGTGATCAATCTCGCAAAAGCAGGCTTTCAGCTGACGCGACCTGTCCGCTCATCTCAGCCCGCAGCCGCCTAAATCCTTCTATCTCAAAAATTCAGACTATGTTCGAGCATCTCATCGCTATTCGGCCATTGGGCCTGCTCTACGGCAGTGCCGGACGGTTTCTCTCACCCGAAAACTTAGTTGGACGTTCAGGTACCCACTTTCCCCCTACTGCAGCAACGCTTTCTGGAATATTTGCACATCGCTACTCTGAGGGCTTAAAGCAGCCTGAGCGACTAAAGGACCTACGAGACTTGCAGGTCGCAGGTCCGTTTTGGGGCTGGCAGTCTAACCCACAAGATTTTTGTGTCCCCGCGCCGCTGACGCTGCTGGCTAAGTTCAAGCCTACTTTAGAAGAAACCAACATTCCAGAGGCAACGATTCAGGATCGATTGACCTGGCATCAACAGAATGAGACTGGCATTCGCTGGCTCAACTCATCTGGCGAACCCCCCGAAGATAAGTTCAGCTCAGGCACCTGGGTCAAGCTCAGCCAGTGGAAAACCGTCGCTTCTGGCCGTCTCGAAGCAATCAAGCAGGTCACAACCTACGGCGAACCGTGGCAGTTTGTGCCACACCTGCATCCCTATCTGTTGCCGCACGAGCGTAGGGTCGATACTGACCGCGAGCGAGGCAGCCTGTTTTTAGAGAACGGCGTTCAGCTTCACCCTGAAACCTGCCTGGTTTATCTCTCTAATCTGGAACTACCCAGCGGCTGGTATCGCTTTGGTGGTGAAGGCCACATGGTAGAGCTGACTTGTGAGCCACTGAGCAATACTGTAAAGCAGCTTTTGGAAACTCAGATCGAGCGTAGCTTCGCGCTGATTACACCGGCAGTCTGGGGCTCAAATCGGCTGTCATACCCACATCCTAAAGAACTGCGCAAGGGCGATAAGCAGCGTCACACCCTGCCTGAGGTAGATAGCGACTTGTCTAACCAGTGGCAGATCGATGGGCTTCTCACCCAGCGGCCAACGCCGTTTCGCTATCGACTCGGCAATCAGGATAGCCACGAAACTCAAGAGACCGGCAATCAGACTCCAAACCCAGCTGAGAGTGCAGCTGCCGGTAAAGACAAGCGAAAAAAATCATACCCAAAACGGCTGTCACGCGGTCGCTACGCTGTACCAGCCGGTAGCGTCTATGTCCTGAAAGGCGCTTTCGAAGAGAAGCACAGCACCTGGAACCAATGGCCAGAAGCTTGGTTTCCTCAAGAAGGACCATCGCTCAAGCGATGGGGATGTGGACTGGCACTGCCTTTGAAAAGTGCGATCGCATAAATTTTGCACGGATTTGCTATTACTCAAAAACAAAGTGTCACTATGTACAAAAAAGCCTACGGCATCATAGAAACCCTCGCTCCCGTCCATGTGGGCGCAAGCGCTGGCGAAGAGACCGGCAACTTGAATCTCATCTTTCGCGACCAGTTTACCCAAACCGGCATCATTCCCGGCAGCTCGATCCGTGGCCGCTTTCGCGCAGATATGCAGTCTAAACGACAAGCTTGGCTAGAAAATAAATTGCAGGAGCATGGCGTAGAGATTCCTGAATCTTCCCAATACAAGATAGAAGTGGAAGAGAATGGCAAAAAGAAAATGATAGGCCGACTTGAGTGGCTAGAAAAAAAGACGAAAGAACACGATCTGAAGCCGCTAAATCCGCCTAATAATAACGAGAATGAAAATTATTGGTATGGCCATCACGCAGTAGACAACCAAGAAGACGGGGGCACCACGGAAGCCCTGGTCAAGTTTGAATATGCCTCTTTAGTTTGGCTGCCAGTCTTTTGCCCAGGTCAGCCTATCGTCTGGGTCAGCTGCCCCTGGCTGCTACGCCGCTATAAGCAGATTACCGGCATTGAAGAGAAAGTACCCGAGCCCTACACTGCCCCCAGTACGCTGCAGGCTAGGCCAGTCGGCTCCAGCGGTAAGGTGCTATTCTTCAACCTGGGCTTTCTCAAAGTAGAGCACGAAGTAGACCTCAATGCTTGGATTCCAGAAGATGCCGGTATCCGCAAAGACAGCGTCGTCGTTGTCGATGATAACGACATGGCGATGATTCACGACATGGCGCTCTACCGCCAGAGCCGCATCAAAATGATGGATGAGATGAAGAAAGTCGATACCGAACGCGGCGCGTTTTTCAACGTCGAGGCTTTGCCCGAAGGCTGCATTCTAATCTTTCCAATTGCACTCAAAGAGCAAGGCTGGCAGCCTTTTGGCAAGAGATCTCACAAGGAAATGTATTTTGGTGGCCTAGAGTCGATCGGGTTTGGCCGCTGCGACGTGATGCTGAAAGGAGAGTATTAATCATGGCTTGGCAATCTTACGGTCTCGATCAAATTGCTCAGAAACTCGTGCTGGCCGCTAGAGGCCGCGACCCAAAATCGCTGAACCAGTCTTACAAGATGCGCATGGCGATTGCCTATGGCCTAGAGCGTTTCTGGGGGGAGCATTTACGATTGCAGGGCAGAGAGCAAGACAAATCTGACTACTGGAAAGAGACTTGGGATGAGCTAGTCAAGGTTATGGCTCAGGCCAACGTTAACATTCCGAA
>JAAHIA010000426.1 GCA_010671975.1 Leptolyngbya sp. SIO4C1
TGTGGGAGATGCCTGTGACCCTTTCGATGGCACGAAAGCCCATGCCGTTGAGCGACATCTTGACACACAGCTCTTTGACTTCGGGACTGTAGGATTGCGGCTGTGGGTTTTCGCGGAACTGGCGATTGCAGCCTCGGCAGAGGTAGCTTTGTTTGCCGTTGCGATGACCGTTTTTGACGACTTTGCTACTTTGGCAGTGTGGGCAATTCATGAGTAACGCTGATCACTTCATTCTCTATTATGCAACGCCAATTATCGAGCTATCATCGGTAAAAATCGCCTCGATTTAGCAGTGGATCCACCGCCTGATCTCGCGATTGAGTCAGATTACACCTCTAAAACCAAGCTGGATGCCTACCTTGCTTTGAAAGTGCCTGAACTCTGGGTTTACGATCAGGGACTCATCATTTACGTACTAGACGGCGAGCGCTATCTTGAGGGTGAAACTAGCCCGACCTTTCCTGAGCGACCTATCTCGACGATGGTTGACCAGGTGATTCGACAGGCGCAGCAGGTTGGCAGCAGTCGAGCATTGCGGACGTTTGAAGCAGCGCTTTGAAGCGTATCCGCTTAAGCTAGGAAATCCTGATTGGGCAAACACGTAGAATTAAGAATGCAGAATTCTGAGGCGTCAAACTCTTATGTCATTCGACATGTATGTTGGAGATCGCCATGAGTCAATTGCCCCTCACGAGGAGAACATCTTTTTTCTGATTATTGAACAACCTACCTTTCCCGAACTCAGCCGCCTTTGGGAAGTTTTTTACCGCAGTCCTACGCTGTCATCTCAGCAGGCCCATGATATAGTTCACGAGCTGATTGAGCTGAGCGATCACATCGCTGACTCAGAAGAAAATCGCTATCTCCTGCCGGTTATTTATCGTCTATTGCGCTTTTTCAACCAGGCTTATTGCACAGGTCAATCGATTCGCTGCGTGAGCGATTAGCTTAAGGTAACAAAACCGCCAATTAGCTGCAGCCACTGACTAAAGTCGCTGCCCAAATCGCTATCACTCATGCCGCTGCCTGGTTGCTATTTACAAAGATACGATAGGGCTAAAATTGCCATATTGAACTGTTTATCTCAAATTCATAGCCTGTAGGATTGGCCGCTGCTGAGAGGCTGGAAAATGTAGAACGCTGAGCGTGCCTAACGCTAGCACTAGCTTTCCAAAGGACCGATCAGAAAGGCCAATCAGCTGCGATAGTAGCTTTTGAATATCGGCCATGGGGGCAATCACCAGGCCAGTCATCAGCAACTCAGAAGAGACTTTACGCAGACTCAGGGTAATCCGCCAGGCTTCTAAAAAATCGGCTCGATCTACCTGAAGTCCGACCGCGTTGGGGTGAGAGAGCGCAATTGAGTTTATCTGCTGCTCGCGGGTGTTGTGAACATGCAAATAGAAATCAAGCCGCAGCGTTTTAAGTCGAGCAACAGCGGTCAAATCATTCTCCGCCGAAGAGATGGGTAGAAATAGAAGCCGCAGCCCTCGTTTCCCAGCTTTTAGCTTAGGTGAAGTCTCACCGATGCCGGTCGTATCGTTCAGGCTGCAAAGCTGCGCGCCAGCCGCGTTAAACTTTAAACAGCTGACGCCACAGTTCGACTGCTGCAGGCAGTGATGACTTGCTGGCGAGAGACCTAGCGCCGTACTGATCAGCGCGTGAATTGTGCCGCCATGACTCACCACCAGCAGCGTTTGCCCTACATGGCGCGGCAGCACCGTTTGCCAAAACTGCTGAGCCCGTTCGTAGAGCGATCGCACCGGATAAAAGGGCCGCGTTGCCACGGCCAGCGCAGATCCCGACTGTGGCAGCTGCTCCATCTGAAACTCGTGCGGACGCTCAAGCCAGCAGCGATAGTCGGCGGCAAACGTCTCTCTTACCGTTTGGTAAGGCAGCCCTTGCCAGGCTGGCAGATCCATTTCGCGCAGGTCGTCGCTGAACGTCAGCGACGCGACCTGATCGAGCTGCTGCTTGAGGATGGCATTGGCCGTTTGCTGGGCTCGCTTCAGCGGGCTGGCATAAACCGCGTGAATAGTCTCATGCTGTAGCCATTTGCCCACCTGCTGCGCCGTTTCACAGCCTAGCGGCGTCAGCTCAGCCTCATCCGAGCTGCCCTGATAGCGTCCCTGATCGTTATAGGTGCTGCGACCATGCCGCACTAAGATAACCGTGGTCTCTTGCTTGAGCAACAGCATCGTTTTCTCCTTGATAGCTTGGGTTAGCCTGCAGTCGATAGAGATGCGCATAGCGCTGGTTATGCTGCATCAGCTGAGCATGCGTGCCGCGCTCTCGCAGACTGCCATTTTCGATATAAAAGATTTGATCGGCATGACGCACCGTTTGTAGGTTGTGAGAGATCCAAAAGGTCGTGCAGTCCTGCGTGAGACGGGCTAGGGCCTGGGTCACCGTAGCTTCGCTATGGTTGTCGAGACCGGCGGTAGGCTCGTCTAAGATGACAATGGGCGCTCGGCGAACCGCAGCCCGCGCGATCGCAATTCGCTGCCGCTGCCCGCCTGAGAGGGTGGCACCGCGCTCGCCTAGGCAAGTGTCGTAGCCCTGCGGCAGCTGCAAAATAAAGTCGTGAGCGTTGGCGAGCTTAGCTGCGGCCTCAGCCTCAGCCTCAGCCACCCCCGGCGCACCATAGGCAATATTGTCGCGAACGGTGGTGGCAAACAGCACGCTGTCTTGCAGCACGATGCTAATTTGCGATCGCAGCGACTCCAGCGTATATTCGCGCAGGTCGTGACCATCAATCAGCACGCCCCCTTCTATCGGGTCGTAGAAGCGCAGCAGCAGGCTCGCCAGCGTCGACTTGCCGCCGCCTGACGGCCCCACCACGCCAATCAGCTGGCCCGGCTGCACCTCAAAATTTAGATCGCGCAGCGTGGTTTGGCTGGGGCCATAGGCAAAGGTCACCTGCTCGCAGCGAATCTCGCCGTGAAAGGGGGGTGCAGGTCTAGCCCCGCGCCGATCGCCCACATCCGGCACCGTATCTAGCAGTTCGATGATGCGCTCACCCGAGGCAGTGGCTTTAGCGATTTGGCCAGTATATTTCGCCAGCTGCCGCATCGGCTTAAAGGCAACCTTTAGATAGGTGATAAACACCAGCAAATCCCCCGGCGTCACCACACCTTGCAAAGTCAGCTGCACGCCGCGCCAAAGCACTAGCGCGGTTGCGATCGCCACTAAAATTTCCACCAGTCGCTCCTGCCCGGCTCGCAGCCGCTGGGTCTGGGCACTCTCTTGCAGGCTCTTGCGATTGTTTTTAGCAAAGCGCTGGGCCAGCTGATCCTGCAGCGAGAGCGCCTGCACCACTTTTATAGCACCAATCACCTCGGCCGCCGTTGCCGCCATCGCCCCTTCCCGCTTTCGCTGTGCCCGCGCCACCTTACGGATGCGCTTCGACATCTGCTGTGTGGTAATTGCAAACAGCGGCAGCACCGCCATGGCAATCAGCGCCAGCTCAACATTGAGAACGAACATAACTCCCATCATGCCAACCAGCGTCAGGCAGTTTGCCAGCAGCGGCAGCGCCGCGACTACAGTCACCTCGCGCAGCCGCTCGATATCGTAGGTGACGCGCGTAATCAGGTCGCCGCTTTTAGCCTGGGTGTGAAAGGCGATCGACAGCCGCTGCAGATGGTGATAGAGCTGGGCGCGAATAGCAGCCATGATATGAGTGGCCGCCACTGCCATGCTGACGGTACTGAGGTAGGCGGCCGCACCGCGCAGAGTGGCGATTGCCACCAGCCCCATAGCAAACAAAGCCAGCACCATCTCTGGGCTTAGT
The DNA here is from genome assembly GCA_010671975.1 of Leptolyngbya sp. SIO4C1. GTDB lineage: Bacteria > Cyanobacteriota > Cyanobacteriia > Phormidesmidales > Phormidesmidaceae > SIO4C1. Next base: position 3,794 of record JAAHIA010000426.1, read on the forward strand.
CCGGCCAAGCTGCTAATCCCGGTGCTCTGCACGTTGAACCCCGGCAGGATCACCCGGTCAAACATCAGCTTCAGCGGCCAGGGTTCTAGCAGTCGCAGCCCAGTCTCGGCCAGCAGCGCTAGAAATGCACTGCCTAGCAGCCGTTTATGCTGGCGCAGCAGCGGCCAAAATCGCTGCACAATCCTGCGAATCCCAGGCAGGGCGGCGCGAAGCGTTTTCGGTTTCTTCATCGTTAGCCTTGGCGCGAGAGCAGGGCAGTAGAAGCGGTTGGCAAACTTGCCGATTGCGGTTCGGCAGGGCCTGTCGGCCAACCCTGCCGCTTAGCATAGCGAGCCGTCACATAGTGGTTGAGCCGTCGCTCAAGCGCAATCACGGCCTGCTCCAACCAAGGGACTGGCCGACCCAGCGTCAGTTTACGCAGCATGGGTTTCACAAAG
>JAAHIA010000427.1 GCA_010671975.1 Leptolyngbya sp. SIO4C1
TTGCTAGCGAAGTTGAGCAAAACTTCTTAGCATCAAACGACTGGCCATAAATAGCCACTAAATCGAGAGAGCCTAGCCAAGGCCTGCCACCCTTTATTTCATTGCCTAAAGCTAATCTGAAATCGCTGTTCCAGTTAGCGAAACTACCAGTGACCGTCTGATTAGAGACTAACTGATTATTAAGGTAGAGACCGGTATTGCCATTGGCGTCCCGGGTGTACACCAGATGTGTCAAGCCAGGCACAGCTGACCCTGTAGGTGACACCAGCGCAGGATTACCGCGATTACTTGTATGGGTAGTCCGCAATCGTACTTCATAACTATCTAGTGTCTGCCCTAACGTGAAGTTACGGTTACGCTGAGTCGCAGACAGGGTCAAGATATGAGCTAGACTGCTTTGGTTTATATTTTGTGGAGTCAGCCAGGCCTCAAGGGTTAACGCGCTGCTGGCAGCTGCCCCACTAACGATCTTTTGAGCAGGTTGCAGAGAGCTAATTAGGGCAGGCGCGTTAATATTGAGCACGCTATCTCCCCAGCTGACATCATCAGAATCAGCAATGGACAGATTAAGCGGATCGCCAATGCCAGACGTATCGTAGATAGTGTTGCCGCTGCCCGCATTAAAGGTATAAAAGGCTAGCAAATCCTCCGTAATACGAGTATTCTCTAGTTGATTAATCATGTTTTTGCTCGAGTACAGCTCAGGGAGTCATAGAGATGGAAGTGTAGATGTACCCTGATGTCTATTAAAGCAAAGGCCACGCTGCCTATTAGAAGTAGCTTTGAAGTAATTGCCTCTATTTGCTTCAGCTAATGACAGCGGTTGATAGGGTAGGTGGGTGAGACTGTTGAAGCTGCTTGTTAAGAAAATTGGCCATTCGTAAAGCAAAGACAACAATCATAAAGGTAGAATTGGCCTGCCCAGAGGTAACAAAGACGGAACTACTAGCAACAAACAGATCGTCAAATCCATGTATATTGCAGTTGATGTCAACTACGCCCTCATCCATTTTCTTGGACATACGAGTAGTGCCATTTTGGTGAAAGCCATCACCGGCTTGTTCCCATATGCTTGCGGCCGGATCCGCACCAAAGTATTCAAGGTATCCGCAACGGTGCCTTTGCAGATATTCGTCCCAGTACTGGTGGGCTCGAACAACGCTATCAATATCTTGATCGAGATAGCGTAGATCAATATTGAGACGACGCATACCTAGCGCGTCGGTTTCATCTGCAAGGCTTACACGGCTATCGAAATTGGGTACTTGTTCAGCATGATAATGCAGCGGATAGGTATTTGAGGCACTGTGCACAAACAGGGCGGGTACCTTACGTTTAGCAAGATAGCGACGATAGCCAAACGATGGCGCAAAAGCCAAAGTCTTGCCTAAATCGCCTATCACATTCCTAACATGACTCCAGTAAAAATCTTTTTGATTTTTACCAATAGCAGTGTCTCGAATTGCTTTGGCTGCTAAATACTTACCGAATGGTGAGTTCAGCGCAAGATAAGCCAAAGAGAAAATGCCGCTGCCGTGGCTAGGATCGCCGAAAGGGGGAGTTCCTAGCCAAGCCACTACGTTCGTAAGTCCTTTTTGATGCTGAAACTCGCGTGTGAAGGAAAAACGCCGCCGCAGATAAATATTTGACGCATCGCGATCAAAACCAAAAATGGTCTTGTCAGGCGGTGTCGTAAAATGTATTGCAGCAATATCGCCTGATAGGTGGCCCATATAAAAGCGTCCAAGCAACCCACTGTGATTGCCAAGACCACCAGGACGCTGGCGATCTGAGACCATGAGTAAGCGGGTTGTGTTAAGTGCGCCACCGGCTAAGACGTACTTTCTAGCTTTGATCTTCAGTGCCTTTTGACTTAAAGTTTTGGCCTGCAAACTACAAACCTGATTACGGTCTGCTGCCGTCTCAATCTCAGTACATGTGAGCCCGTAAAACAGATGAATCTTCGAAGACCGTTTGAGAGCTGTGAAGTATTCCTTACCAAAGTTAGTAGGTAGAGACCAGCGCTCTAGCGTTGAGGTCAATACCTCTTCATCAGGTAGCTCAGGTACAATTGACTTCTGCGTAATGTCAGCAATATCGTGGAGGTTGAACTTGGCATCCCCGCAGAAAAAATAATCACAGGCTCGCTGAAAGTAGGGTGAAAGCTCATCGTAGGTAACTGGCCAATCGGCATGAGCAATATGAGCACGCTGATCGAAATCCACCGGGTCGTATGGAACGCAGCGACCGCCCCAAATTGTAGAGGTACCTCCTAGCTGACGCCGAGTGCATTCTCCCATTGGTGCGTGAAAGCTAGGGTCAAATCGGTGAGCGTCGCCTAGTTGCTGATTGGCCTCGGTAAAGCCAAGTCGACCACTTTCGAGCAGCGCGATCGCATGGCCTGCTTTAGCTAGCTCAAGAGCCAACACAATACCTGCTGGTCCAGCACCAACGATGGCAACGTCAGCTTCAATAACCTTTCCATTTTCAAGAGTTTCGGCATCAATTAGCATAGTCTTAGCTCAGCGATCCTAACGGTTTACGGCGCTAGTTGGGCGGTGGCAGCGGTTGATGAAGCAGCTAATAGCGTGTTCATCTGTTCAGGACTCAGCGCTGCTTCTAGCGCACTGACGTTGTCGGTTAAATGACTGATGCTATTGGCACCAGCAATCACTGTAGAAACGCCTTCAAGCTGATGAACGAACTGCAGTGCTAGATGGGAAAGCGAGCGATCATACTGCTGGGCAAGCTGGGAATAGCGCTCGATGCAGGCTGACTCAGGCGAGTTCACTGGATTTTGAAATAGTTTTCCCGAAGCAAACGGTTGTCGAGCAACGATGGCAATTCCAGCTTGCTTGGCTCTCGGTAACAGCTCGCTTATCGCACGCTGATCGAGCAGGTTGATTTCAACCTGCAGCGCAGAAATACCAGGAACCTGTAGGCAAAATAGTGCATCTTCTAAAGTCTCACAAGAGACACCATAGTAGCGCAGCTTGCCCTGCTGTTTGAGCACTGCTAAAGTCTCAAAAATTTCTCCTGCTTGGAGTATAGCTGTCGATGGACTATGCAACTGAAACAGGTCTAGATGATCAGTCTGAAGACGGCGTAAGCTGCTTTCAACAGACTGGATAAGGTAGTCTCGAGTAAAATTCTGGCGTAAGAGCGATCCCTTGGCTTGAGCTAAGGAACTGCTTTTTGGCTTTAATAGGCGAACTAGGGGCTTGAGGATAGGTTTTACTCGGCTAGCTAGACTCCCCATTGGGGAGAGACAGTAGCCTGCTTTTGTTGCTAAGATCACCCGATCTCGGCTCTTCTTAAAGGCTTTGCCTAACAGTCGCTCACTTTGCCCTTGGCCATAGCTATCTGCTGTGTCGTAGAAATTGATGCCGGCATCCAACGCTTTCTGCAAAGTCTTGATGGCTTGCTGACGGTTGCCGTCCTGCAGATTTCCTCCCAAGCGGGAACAGCCTAAGCCAAGCGAGGAAACGGCTAAATTGGTTTGGCCAAAGGGACGCTGTTGCATATATTTAAGACCTGATTATCAGTATTAGCAGGAGATATCTAACTGAGATAAGCGCGCTTGTAAGCTCTCTATGCCATCGCTGGAGCTTTGAGAGCAATTGCTTTTTGATAAATTTCTATTAGCCGCTTGTAGTTGTCCGCAGCTGTATAGCGATTTTCAAATTCTTGTCTAGCCTGATAGCGAATCTGCTGCCAGGCCGTTGGATGGTTTAAGACCCATTCAACTTGAGTGATTAAATCATTTGCATCGCCAGGTTCAAATAGCAGTCCAGTTTCGTAAGGCTTGACCAGTTCAGTGATTGCACCAATGCGAGATGCCAAAATTGGCGTCCCCTTTGCATAGGCTTCGATAGCAACCCGTCCAAATGTTTCATACCATTTGGACGAAAACACGAAAAATTTAGCCTCTCCCATGAGATCGTAAACTTCTGAAAGCGGACGTCGTCCAAGATATTCCACATTCGCCAGCCGCTGAGTCGCTGCTTCAACTTCAGGAGTTAAGGGTCCCGCACCGACAATTTTGAGTGGAATACGGGTGTGCAGCGTTTCCCAAGCACTCAGTAGAGTGTCAATACCTTTTTCGGGTGATAGACGCCCAACAAAAAGCGCAAACCCGCCTTTTCCTTGGCCTGATTCTGGAGCAGGGTGAAGAAAATTAGTTTTAAACTCGAATTTTTCTTTAGGTAGACCGCCTTCAATAAATTTA
>JAAHIA010000428.1 GCA_010671975.1 Leptolyngbya sp. SIO4C1
TCCTTGATGTAGGGCTCATTCAAGCAGTCTCGAAGAAACTGATAGAACGCCAGCCGCTGCTCTAGCCGCGATCGCTCGAAAAAAAATTCTTCAAACTGATCAAGAATCAGCACGATCTGCTCGTAGCGATCGCGAATGCGCTGACGCAAAACTGCGATCGCACCCTCTCCGCGTCCGTCGCTGACAGCGGGCTTTGAGGGCGGCTCGCGGCTTATCTCTACAGAGGCCGCGAGCGACTCTAGAATCTCAGCCTGCCAGAGATGATAGCCCTTGACCAGCACCGGTATTGTCACTCGACCTTCGGGCGTCACCCGCCTAAGTGCCGGCACCAGCCCCGCGCTGAGAATGGAGCTTTTGCCCACGCCTGACTGCCCGTGAATTACCACCAGCGGGTGCTGCGGCTGCACCAGCCGATTGACCAGTGCGTCCACATCCTGCTGTCGCCCGGAAGCGCGGATCTCGGTCGCCAGCGTTTCGCGATCGGCCCCAGCCAGATAGGGCGTCTGATGGTAGGGCTGCAGCTGGCTAGCGCCAATGAAGGCGCGCAAGCCAAAGCGATTTTCTACCTGCCGCTGCTCTAGCTTCAGATGAAACGCCGTGAGATAGTCTCTACGCTCAAAGTAAAGCCGGTGCAGCGTTGACAGAATTTGGCGATAGAGCGACAGATCGTAGCGCGGGGCGGTCTGCTGCCGCGCATTTTCCAGCGCTTTGAGCGCCGCGTTGGTCTGTCCCTGATGCAGCTTCGCCTGCCCCAGCAAAAAATGGTACCAGCCCTGGTGATACTGCAAAGACAGCGCTGCCGCCGTCGGTGGAACGGCCGCATCGGCGCTGTCAGCTGCCTTTTGAACCGCCTGCTGCGACTGCGTTAGCGCCTGTTCAGCATAGCGTCTAGCCGCCGGCCAGTCCTGCTGGGCCAGCGCCACCTCAGCCAGATAGCCATAGTCTCGCGCCAGCCGCACCCAGTCATCTCGGTGCAGCTTCAGGCCGGTCTGCGCGATCGCGCTGAGCTGTTCCCACTCGCCTAGCTTCTGCAGCACTTCGGCCAGCGCGTGAATAAAGCGGGCCGTGCGGTCGGGTCGCTGCTGCTGCTGAAAGATGCTGAGGCATTCTTCAAAGTAGCGTTTGGCCTGCTGGCAGGCGCTCTCATAGGCAGAGCGCTGCAGCACCGCGTAGCTGCGCCACCACAGCCCCAAATGCAGCAGCAGTACAGCTTGCTTATCTAGGGCAGCCGATGAACCGTCTTTGAGCCAGTGAGTCAAGCTGGCCTCATAGTAGTCTCTGGCAACCATCATGCTCTCTGGCCGATGGGCCTCACGCCCCTGCAGAAACTGCAGTCCGGCCTGCAGATCGGCGTCAATTTCGGCCTGCTGTCGAGCCAGGTCAGCCAGCGCAAACGGCAGCTCATGCTCAATCAGCGTCTGCAGCTCCGATCCGAGGCGCGGCAGCTGCAGCGCCAATGTATTAAATCGCTGCGCCTCGCTCTCATCTAAAATATGCTGAAATAGGGCATCCGCGCCGCGATGCAGCAGCGAAATCAGCTCCCCCACTGGATAGTCAAATCGAACAGGTGCCGCTGCAAAACTCTTAAAGTCGGGCGCTTGGGTATTGAGCACCTGCAGCACCCGATCGTTCACCCACAGCACTACCGGGCAGCTGAAGGTTTTTAAAAAAGCATCTCGCCCCAAATTCGCCGAGCGAAACATCGTTTCTAAAGCGTCGACCCTTTCTAACCCAGTCACCATCAGCGCCTGTGGCGCAGCTGCTTCAGGCAAGCTCTGCTTGAGCGCGTCTCGCAGCCCCACCGTCTCTGGCTGCAGCATCACCAGTTGAAAAGGCTGCGTTTGAGCCAGCTGCTCTAGCAGCAGCTGGCGCAGTCGCCGATAGTTGACTCGCGCCAAAATCAGTGAAAACTGTCCGGCTCCGAGCCGCAAAGCCCGCTGCAGATTTGTGAGTGCCGCCTGGTTATGATCAATGACAGCGATGAAATCAGGGTTCAACATATAGCCTCAGTATAGGCACCGGCTTGTCGCGACGGTGGCGCTGCCTGCCCGACCACATGACAGGACCGTATTATTACTTTTATTTTGTATTGGAATGTCGCTAAAACTTAACTCAAGTTAATGCTCAAATAGTCAGGATGTTCGTCTGTTTGGTGAGTAGTAGTGATCAATCTGTTCGATAGGTCTTGATAAATAGCTTGAGATTGCATACTCAATATGCCAGAGACGCTCAATGTATGTAGCTTCGTAGACTGAGCAGACTGCAGCCTTAACAAGATAGGTGACAGGTCAGCGCAAGCCTTAACACGAATATCCATACAAACATCAGCTTTGGGGACGATCTACCGATTAAAGAAAAATCTATGGACAGACCATATTCCATTAACTAAGCTGTTGAACGCTGATGTCGGCATCTATTTCAACATTTCTGCGAAAATCTCGCCTATTTCGTTCTCTATCTATGTTTTCCATGTTTTCTACAGTTTCAACTACTTACGCTATTCGCACAGAACTTGGAGACTTTAGCAGTATCATTTGCTTTAAGGCAGCGGTTACCGGCATCGAAGATGCTTTAGGCGAAAAAGCCGCTAAAATTGCGTTGATGACGGCTGGGCGCGCCCGAGGCAAGCGGCTGGCGAGTGAGCTCGGACTCTCACAGTCAACGACTGATTATAAGAAAATTACTCAGCAAATCCAGTCGGCTTTGGGTAAGAACGGTACGCGGCTCTGCCTAGTTGATAAAATTGAAGCTGTGGGTAGCCAGATTTTGGCCCACTGTCGCGAAACTATTTGTTCTTCAGGCGAGGAACCAGGATCGCCGCGTGAGCTGTCTTACACGCTAGGCGTGATGCAAGGCGTTTTAGAAGAAGTGACTGGCCATCGCTTGAGAGGTCATCAGACAGATTCTGTTTTGCGCGGTGGCAGTCACGATGTTGTCGCCTTTGAGATTCTGGCTTAAAAGATTTAACTGTCTGTCTTGCTAAATGGCTCAAATCTAGTTTCTGATAGAGGGTGCTTGCTCAGGCATGCATCTACGGATTTGGCTTGGCAGCAGTCTTGGCAACAGATTGGCCAAGATTGACTAGCAGACTTGCTAGCAGAGCTGACGACAGCAGCATTTAGAGTCTGACGCTTTGATTGAATTCACTAATTTACAACTTCAGAAGGTTTCGACTATGGCGATCAATACTCCCAAAATTCAAATGGTCTTACAAGGTTTGGTCAGCGGCACCGCCGAACTAGAAGGGGCTGCCCTGGTTACGCCAGACGGACTGCCACTGGTGACAACGCTACCGGCCAGTATGGATGAAGAACGGGTAGCTGCAATGTCAGCTGCTATGCTCTCTTTGGGAGAGCGTATCGGCGAAGAGCTCAGCCGAGGTGGGGTTGCTCGGATCTCGGTTGAAGGCGAGCATGGCCACTGTGTGCTGACCAACTGTGGCCCAGATTCGGTGCTGATGGTGCTGGCCAATCATACGGTCAAGCAGGGAATTTTGTCGCTAGCCATTAAGCAAACGGCAGCTGAGTTAAAGCTGATTTTGATTTAGCTACAGCCCTAAACAGCCTGTTTAAGCAAGCGCATATGGAAATCATGAGGCTAGTCGTGACTGGCCCAATAGGGGCTGGTAAAACAACCTTCATTCAGTCGGTCAGTGAAATTGAGGTTGTGAATACCGATCGCAGCGCTACGGACGACACTGCTTTGCTCAAAGAAACAACCACTGTTGCCTTAGATTTTGGTCGATTACAGTTTCTTCCTGGTATGGCGATTCATCTCTATGGCACCCCCGGTCAATCTCGCTTTAATTTCATGTGGGATTTGCTCATTCAAAAAGCGCATGCATACATTTTGCTGGTGCCGGCCAATCAGCCAGCAGAGTTTCAAAATGCACAGCTGATCTATCACTTTATGGAAGAGCGCGTGACCTTGCCAAAACTCATTGGGATCACGCATTTGGACTGTGAGGATGCTTGGAGCATCGCAGACATTGCGATCGCGCTTGGCATCACAGAGGCCAATGGCTATCCCCCCATGATTGGCCTCAATGCAACCGAGCCCGAGTCCGTCATCGATACGTTATCCAACATCATCTCTCAATTTTATAACCCCCTCCGCTAGCCGTTCACAGCCCGTTTTCTCACACTTGACCCGTGCCCCCAATGGGTCTTTATCACCTGTTCCTTAACGCTTACCAATCATGGCTATT
>JAAHIA010000429.1 GCA_010671975.1 Leptolyngbya sp. SIO4C1
TCGCTAGCAAATCAATCGGCGCTTGATCGATAGTAGAAACGCTGCGAATCAGCGCATCTAGCTCACTAATCGTCAGTGCTTTATTACGCTGAGCATCCAGCTTTTGCCCCGTTACGATGTAGTTGTCTTCAGGCTCAGCGCCAAAATTGCCGTGAGTGGCAATATGCAAGATTTTGTAATCTCTATCCTGTAGCGCTTTTCGCAGCTGTGGCTCTGAGAAATTTTCGTTTTTTAAGACGGTGCTGTTAGAAAACTGCGCTTCTACGGCTGCAATCTCGTCGTCAACCTTATTCAGCGGACTAAAGCGGGTATTGCCGACCTGAGACGCCTCGCTCAGCCCCAAAATTAGCGCATTTAGGTTTTGACGATTCAGCGCATTGGGATCGGTGAGGGTGAGGCTTGGCGTGGTGGCGATCGCATATTTCTCAATTAAAAACTGCTGACCATCGTAGAGCGCTGACATCGGAATGCTGCGTAAGATGCCATCGTTGATAAAGACCAGCGTATTCACCTGCAGCTCGCTCAGGAGAGGTTCAAAAGGTCGCACCAGCTGGTCGTAGAGCTGTGCAGCAGCAGCGCGGTAGGTCACTCGTCTAAATCGTCCCTGCTCCAAAGTCTGCCGAAACGCATTGACTTCAGCCGTCAGCGAATTTTCTGTGATATCAATCCACTCGACCTGCCTGCGTCCATCTGGAAGGCTGGCAATCACGGCGGTTCGGTTTGCCAAGATGGCGGTACTAATCACCGCTGTCGAGGATTGTTCACCCACCACATCTACCCGCGCGGCGGCTGGCACAATCACACAGTCATTGGCAAAGTAGTTTTGTAGCTCAGCTAGCTTCAGTGAATCTAGCGTTACTAAGACCGTGTCTACGGTTGACTGACCAGTGGTGGCAATCGGTACCGAGGGCGGCACCTTTGCTAGCTTAAGCGTGGCAAATTCTCGATAGATGGGCTCGACCTGATCGCGAAAGTCAAACTGCAGCTCTCGATTGGCATTGAGAATATCGGCTCGAACTTCTTCTAGCACCGCTAGCGCTTGAGTGTAGGCGGTTTCTGCGGCTGCGGCTTTACCTTGAGCCTTGAGGATGCGTCCCTGCTGCCAGGCCCAGAGATAGAGGCTATCCTGTGCGGACCGGTCCTGATCGGCGGCTAGGCGAGCGGCTTGCGTGAGCGAAAGCGCCCTGTCATAGTTACCGCAGCGCTCATGTAAATACCCCAGCTGCCCAAGCGCAAAAGATTCGGCTCGAGCGTTTTGAATTGTCTGAGCGATCGCAGCTGCTGTTTCTAAAAGCTCAGTTTGCTGAGAGACGACCTCAGCAGCAGGGCATGCCTGATGTTTTGAGGTTGGCTCTAAGTAGTCAGCTAGCGAGATGGCGGCAAAGGCTTTCGTTTGCGAGTCCGGCAGTTCTGAAATCAGCTGACGAGCCGCTTGCTGGGCTTGCCTAGCAGCGTCTGCTCGATCTGAACGCTGATAGAGCGGAATCAAACTGAGCTGCGATCGCACCTGCGCTGACGCCAGACTGCCGGTCTCAGCTGCCTCATAGCCCTGCTGCAAAAAAGCAACTGCCTGCTGAACTTGGGCCTCGGCTTTTTCAGTCAGCTCCCTTGCATCTCTGATATCCCCTCGCTTAGCGGCTGCCTGGGCGCGGCGGGTGCTGATCTGGGCTAAAGCCCCGTAGGTATTGCCTAAGCTGTTGAGAACTGCGGCCTGATAGACGTAGCTGTCTGACTCAATCAGCGAGCGACTTTGCTCTAGAAAGACCAGCGCCTGCTGGTAGTCGCCCGTCAGTCGGTAGGCTTCACCTAGGCTGCCCAGCGCGGCTGCTTCACCGCTAGCATCTGTGACGGCCCGAGCAATCTGTAGGGCGCTGCCCGAGGCGCAGCCATTGTTGGTCTCTCCACAGAGCAGCGCGATCGCGCGTCGATGCTGGCCGAGTCGGCTGTGGGCCTGAGCTTGTTCAGTCAGCGCCCGCCCTAGGGCCAACAGATTACCTAGGCGCTCATGGCGCTGTGCAGCCTGTTCCCAATAGGCAATCTCTTCTGAAAACTGTCCAATTTGACGATGGGCGCGCGCTAAGTTTTCTAGAATGATGCTTTGATGCGTTAGATTATCTGGATCGACCTGCGCTAGCGCCTGCTGCCAGCTGGCGATCGCGTCGCGAAAGTCTCCTACCTGGTACTGTGCTACACCAGCTTGTACCAACGGCTGCGCGTCGTTAGCCCGAGCTGCTGGCTGCTGAGCAGGGAGCGCGCCTAGCCAAACGCAGAGCATAAAGCTAATAGCGCAAAAGATAAGAGAGAGTCGGCGGAGCTGCGACCTACGAAGAAGCGGGAACATAGCGGTTTTTACGGAGCGATCGCCCTTATCTTAGTACGCGGCCGAGGCTTCCCAATCGAGATGAAACATAATTTTTCTCTTTGAAATCGCGGGTGCAGCTGGCTTGGCTCAGTCGACCGCCGGCACACAAATTGAAAAAAATGAGAACGAAGTATCTGTGGTCACTAAGCCCAAAAACTACAATGCTTAATCAACAGCCATCCTGCTCAAAGCTATGAGCACTGTTGGCTAAGTACCCTTCGACCATCAGTGAGCTGATAGACAGCCTGTGGTTCTGCAATCGGATCGCCAATCTCCCAGCTGGTTGATTCGTCTGCCGCTGAATCTTCAGATAGCGTGCGCACCGTCCCAGTTGGAATAGCCGCTATGTCAGCACTGCCCGGCTGCTGCGGAATGCTGTCGGCACCAGTGACAATCAGACGACCGCTGCCCTGAGCAACGGGCGCGATGCAGCTGCTGGCAACCAAAGTTTCAGTGTCGATGGGCGCTTCTGGCAGCTCAGTCAAGCTATTTTCAATAAAGCTGACGTCAGGAAACGTGATTTCGCCTGAGGCGAGCTGACCTGTGGCATTAACATCAACGCGACCGTTGCCATCAAGATCTCTAAGCGCGTCTAAATCTGCAATCGGTTCATTGGCTTGCAGGCCGTCACCAAAGAAAGCGGGCAGGGTAATATTACCGCCAGTGCCTTCGCGAGCAAAAGCGAGAATGTCGCTATCGCCGGTAGCAACCACGCTATTGCCAGCAACTACGATGTTGCCCCCAGTGCCGCCGCCCTGGTCAACGCTGGTAATGATATCGCCATCATCGAGCAGCTGAACTAAGTCTGCTTGAATACCAATCTGGCCACCTGAGGTTTGGGCAGAATTTGTGCGAACATTGCCGCCATCTCTAATGATTAGCAGTGGCGTCCTTAGATCTAGCCGGCCAGCATCTCCCGTACCCTCAGCGGCAGCAACGATTTCACTATCAACTGGGAAGTCCTGACCAATGATGCCTGTACCAGAAACCTCAATTGACTCTGCTGCTATTACAGTTAGCGTATTGCCGCTGCCGGTGGGTAGCGGAAAGCCTTCTCCTTGGATTGAACCCGAGCGGACTAAACCGCCATCGCGAATCACCAGTCGATCAACGTTTAACGTAGCCGTTCCGGCAGGCCCCGCACCCAGCGTATCAGCCGAAATCTTAGCGCCGTCTTCGACCGTTAGCTCGGGTGTGTTGATGACAAGATTGCCGCCAGCTTGAGTAGAACCAGGTTCTGCTGAGGTGAAAATGCCGCTGCTACCTCCGATTGGCGTGGCTTCTGGAGCTGTGCCTTGAAGTAAGATAGAATTTTTGGCAGTAATAGTCGCATTGCCCCCCGCTCCATCACCGCGAGCAGCCGCAGAGATCTGCGCCCCGGCAGACAGCGTCAGCTGGCGAGTCGTCAATGTTAGCTGTCCACCGCTACCCGTTGCGAAATCTTCTTCGACCTGAGTAAAGAGTCCACTGGGATTGTCTCCATTTGCAAAACCCGAGCCTAGTAGGATAACGTCGTCAGCAATTTTAAGCGTAAGATCACCGGCATCTCCATCTGCAAATGCTCCTGATGCAATAAAGCTGCCCTCACTAGCTCGTAGACAATCAGCGATGACTACGATGTCACTACCATTGCCTGATTCAGCATCGCTAGCAATTCCGCTAAAGTTAGTCAGCTCTATAGCATCATCAATCTGCACATTGATACCACTAGCAGGATCAATATTGAC
>JAAHIA010000043.1 GCA_010671975.1 Leptolyngbya sp. SIO4C1
TCGATCAGGATGGGGCGCGGATAGCGATCCATCACCTCCATCGTCAGCGCGAGCCCATCCATCTGAGGCATATGTAAGTCGGTGCAGATGACTTCAGGCTCCACTTCAGGAATCATGGCCAGGGCCTCTAAGCCGGTACTGGCGGTCCCGACCACCTCAATTTGAGGACAGGTTTCTAAAATCCTTTTAAGAATAATCTGGGCAATGGGAGAATCTTCGACCAGCAGCACGCGAATTGGCATAGCGCAAACCAGGTTAGACCATCTGCTGCAGCACCAGCGCCGTGGCGCGTAAATGCTCCGACTCTGTCTGCGTCTGCGTCAGCCCTGCTGCGGTCTCTTTTGAGCCCCGATCGATGACGGCCATAGCTTCGACCACCTGGCGAATCGCATCCACCTGCCGCTTGAGCGTCAGCGATACCTGCTGGTTGTTGGCGACCACCGTATCAATCGACCCTTTGATACTTTGGAAAGCCTGATCGGCTTGCTCAGCAGTTTGCACCCCTATTTTGACAGTTTTAGTGCCCTCCTCGGTGGTCATCACCGTAGCGCTGACGGCCTTTTGCATTTCGTTGACCAGCACGCCAATCTTCTCCGCAGACTGCTGACTGTGATCGGACAGCTTGCGAATTTCATTGGCGACCACCGCAAAGCCCTTGCCGTACTCACCGGCCCGCATGGCCTCTACAGAAGAGTTGAGTGCCAGCATGTTGGTCTGGTTGGCAAAATCAGCCACCAGCGCGGAGATACCGCCAATCTGATCGGCCTGTCCACTGAGGTTGACAATTTGCTCCGCGATCGCATCTACCTTTTGCTTTAAGGTAGACATGCCTTCGAGCGTTTCGCCAACCGCATGGCTGCCCTCTTCAGTCCGCTGCAGCGCTTGCTTGGCTGCGGCCACAGCCGCGTTGGCCTGCTCGGCCGACTGGCGAGAGGAGGTTTCGAGTTCGTCCATGGTAATAGTCGTTTCATTCACGGAGGCTGCCCGCTGATTGGCCACTCGCTCTTGCTGCGTCACCGATACTGAGATCTCGCTAGAAGCGGTTGAGAGATGGCTGACCGCATTTTCCAACTTTCTACGAATTCGCTGCGACAGCTGAAAGACGATAGCCAGTACTAGAAAATTAGCAATAAAGAGCGCTAATGCCACCTGCTTTGACTGTTGGATATGCTGTTTAGCATAGGCTTCAGCTGAGAAGACGGTTTCATTGGTCAAATCCCAGTAGGCTTCGCTGGTTGCTAACAGAGTCTCATGGTTTTGCGCAGTAGGGTTAGCCTGATAGGCCGATAAATGTCTCTTCAGTTCTTCCCAAGCCTGATTGAGCTGCTGCATGTTGCCCTGAAAGGTAGAATCCGACAGCCGGATGAGATCTAGCTCTTGGCTACCGCTGGTTAGCCCAGCGAGAATTTGATCGAGCTCACCGATCATCTGCTCAATTTTTTCCTGCGTCTCGCTATCGGCAACAGCGGAGGATATAAAGGTTTGATCTGAGGCTTCGGCCGCTGCTGTCTCCTCGGAGAACTCTGTTGAAAAGTCGCGGTCTAAGACTGAGCTTGGCTCGGTAGACTGAGCATAGGCAAGCTTCATCAGCCGCTGAGTCTTGCCTCTGACGATGCCCGCATAGTTAACAATCCTGGCGTCGTTCGCGGTGCTTTCAATTTGGCGATAGATACCGATTACGCTGAGCACGGCAAACAGCGTCAAGAGCCCTAGGCTGGTATGCAGCTGAGTGGTTACTCGACCCGATAGCTTGTTGAGAATAGACTGAATCATGAGAGTTACCCAATCAGGTAGAACAGTGCTGTATCAAGCCAACGATGAACACACGTGTGAGCACGTAAATAGCTGCTGAGTGTCTATACCAGCCGAGCCAGCGTTTCCAAGAGAATATCCTGGTTAAACTTGCCCTTAGCAATATAAGCGTCTGCACCGACATCTGCACCGCGCTTGCGATCTTCATCAGAAGAAAGCGTTGTTACCAAAACAATGGGCAGTTCGTCATATTCTGGATGCTGCCGAATTTTAGCCGTGAGCGAGAGCCCATCTAAGTGGGGCATTTCTACATCAGAGACAACAATATCAAACTGGCCGTTGCGCAGCAGCTCATAGCCCTGACGTCCGTCTTCTGCAATCACAACCTCATATCCAGCGCCTTCAAACAGTCTTTTCTCCTGAGTGCGCACCGGCGGCGAATCTTCCACCAGTAGAATCACTGGCTTGCGCTGTATCGCCTCGGCCGGTAGGGGTGGAGCAGTCGTAGGACGCTGCAGCGACTTCACCAAATCGGGGGGATTCAAAATCATACACACGTCCCCGCTGCCTAAAATAGTTGCTCCAGTCACGTTTCGGACGCGCTTTAGCAGAGCGCTTTTGGGCTTAAGGATTACCTCCTGCGTTTCTAACAGGCGATCGATAAAGAATCCACCCAGGCTGTCTCCGACTTTGAGCAGCAAACAGGGACGCTGACTGGCAGGCGCAGGGGCTGCTTTGATTACCGATGGCGGCAGCTCTAGCACATCGAACAGATTTGCAATTGGTACCACCTGATCGTGCCAGACAATCGTAATTTGCTCATCATCGATGATCATATCCTCTGGCGAAATCAGCAGCGTCGTCTGCAAGAATTCGATGGGCAGGGCATGCACTAGGCCAGCGGTCTCAATCAAGACCACATTCACCGTTGCCAGGCTCGTACTCAGCTGCAGACGAAAGGTGCAACCCTGCCCGGGTGATGAATCAATTTGAATATTGCCCTGCAGGCGCTCAACGTTCGTGCGCACCACGTCTAATCCTACGCCTCGACCGGAGAGCTCGGTGATAAAGGTGCGAGTTGAAAAGCCAGGGGCTAAGATCAGCTCCTGAATCTGAGCCGGCGACATCTCAGCTAGGCTCTCAGCGCTGTGCAGCTTGCGACGCAGGGCCGTCTGCTTAATCTTTTCTAAATCTAGCCCACGACCGTCGTCTGCAACCTCAATGACGATGCTATTGGGCGTCTGGTAGCCTCTGAGCCAAAGCTTAGCCGTGGGTGATTTACCCGCCCGCACCCGTTCAGCAGGCGACTCAATGCCGTGGTCAATAGCGTTGCGCACCAGGTGCAGTAGCGCATCTCGAATCTCTTCAAGAATGCGTTTATCAGCCGTGGTGTCTTGTCCTTCAATAATGAGCTCAATTTGCTTTTCCTGCTGTCGCGCCAGATCGCGCACCGTGCGCGGCAAGGTTTGAAACAGGCTAGACAGCGGCAGCAGCCGCAGAACGCGAATTTGCTCGCCAAGGTCTTCAGAGATTAGATCAAGCTTGCTGCTATTTTCTTGCGTAGTTCTTCTCAGGCTCCCGATCAGGCTGTCTAAAGACGTTTCGTAGGGAGTGGCCGCTGCCGGCTGTCGCTGCTTTTGGTGCGCTTTCCACTCGTCCCACAGGGCCGCTAGCTGCTTGATCTGAGTGGTTGCCTGAGCGATTTGGATGCGGGTAATGGTCAGCTGCTCGGCCTGGTTCATCAATCTGTCAAGATCGCTGGTTTGAACCCGCACAGTGTCGATCTGGTAGCTGTCTGGAATAGCGGAGACGACAGGCTCGGGCAAAACCGTGGCCGGCTGCGCCGGCGCAGCCGCCGCCTCGCTCAGCTGGCTGAGCAGCTGCTCTAGGTTAACCGCCGCCGGGCTACCGCTGCTGAGCGAGTCAAGCAGCTGTGCGATCGCATCGACTCCCTGATAGAGCCGATCGCTGAGCTCGGGCGTTAGCACAATAGACTGCTGCTGGAGTCCCCCAAAGACAGTTTCTAGCGCGTGGGTCAGCGTTCCTACAGATTCTACCCCAGCGCTGTTAGAATCTCCCTTTAAGCTATGCGCCTCGCGCAGCAGCTCAGCCAGCGTCGGCATCAGCATTGCTGGCTGCGTTTCCAGCCGAGCCAGTCCGGCTTCTAGCTTGCTCAGCCGCTCCCGGCTAGAGCGCAGATAGATTGTCTGTAGCTCTTGATCTTCAATAGTTGATGAGCTGGCCGCCGGTGTTTCTGTCTGCGTCGGCTCAGCGGCTTCTTTTAGCTGGCGAACGATTTGCTCCAGATCAACTTCGCTGGGTGAGCCGGTCGTCGCAGTCTGTACCAGCTGCGCGATCGCATCGAGGCTATGGCGTAGAGCATCTTCCAGCTGAGGCGTTAGCGCAATCGCCTGGTGTTCCAGCTGCTCAAAGCTCTCTTCAAGCGCATAGGCCAGCGCTTCAACCGAGGCAATGCCAGCCGCTCGCGCATCTCCTTTTAGGCTGTGGGCCTCTCGTTTTAGTGCAGCGAATTCCTCAGTGCTAGCCGACTGCGACAGCTGCGTTAGCCCGGTTGCAAGCCGCTCCACGCGGGCCTCGCTGGTGCTGCGATAGAGCTCACAAAATTCTTGATCCTCAATGAGCACCGGCGTCGCTGTCTCAGTCGGCATAGCCGGCAGCTCTACAGCAGTATCCGCCAGCAGCGTCAGCGTCTGCTCTAGATCGACGCCGCAGGAGCGGCCAGCAATCGCTTCTTGCACCAGCTGCCGCAGCGCGTTTAGGCTTTGCTCAAGCCGGCTCAGCAGCGCTGGGGTCAGCTCAAAAGCGCGCCGCTGCAGATTTTTAGCCGTCGTCTCAACCTGCGCAGCCAGCTGTGCGATGGACTCCAAACCCACCGCATGCGAGTCGCCCTTGAGGCTGTGTGCCTCGCCGCGCAGCGTCTCTACTGCAGCATCGTCTACCCCAGCCGCTGCTAGCGCGGCTAGGCTGTCTGATAGCGCCTGCAGCCGCTCGGCACTGGTGGCCTGATAGATCTCTCGCAGCTCAATATCGTCCAAAAACAAATTGGCGGCGGCCTCTCTAGACGGCGGCCGGATAGCTTGCTGAATCCACTGCTCAATCGAGACTAGATGGGACTTCAGCTGCACCAGCGTCTCCGGCGTCAGCGGCTGCGTCTCAGCGCGCACCGCCTTAAGCGTAGAGGCCATCTGCTGCGCCAGCGTTGCTGCCGGCATCGCACCGACGCTTTGAGAGTCGCCCTTGAGACGATGCAGGTCGCTAATCAAATCAGTCAAAACTGTCTCATCAGCGTCGCTCTCAACCAGCCGATCGAGTCCGGCTGCTAGCTGCTTCAGCTGACTCAGGCTAGTCGTTTGATAGAGCGATCGCAGTTCCTCATCAATCGGCACCTGGGGGAGCGGCTCGGGCGGTCTGTCACCCTCCAAGCCGTTGCTGGCTGCCGGAGGCGGCTGGCTGAGCTGGGGCTGAGCCGGGCTAGCCGACTGAGGCGGCTGAGGCGGCTGTTCGCGAGTCTGTTGCAGATCGCCCAAAATCTGATTGACTGCCAAGCCTGGTTCAGTTCCGGCGACGGCTGCTTCAATCAGCTGCGACATCGCCGCTAGCCCCTGCGACAGCTGATCAGACCAGGCTGTGAGCGTCCCATCGCTCAGCGCGGCCCGCCTAGCAATCGCCTCAATCTGCTCAGCCAGAGCAGCAATTCGCTCTAGACCAATTACCTTAGAGTCTCCTTTGAGACTATGCGCCGCTGCCCGCAGTGCTTCCAGC
Source organism: Leptolyngbya sp. SIO4C1 (assembly GCA_010671975.1). Classification (GTDB taxonomy): domain Bacteria; phylum Cyanobacteriota; class Cyanobacteriia; order Phormidesmidales; family Phormidesmidaceae; genus SIO4C1. Next base: position 5,536 of record JAAHIA010000043.1, read on the forward strand.
ATCGCCGGGTCGCCAGAGTCAGCAGTCAGCTGCTGCAGCCCAGCCGCTATTGTCTGCAGATGAGCCTGGCTGGCGGCTTGGTAAATCTCTCTAAGCTCTTCGTCATCAATCATGGTTGTCGCACATGCTATCGATTGACTCTCGGTTCATTTCAGCTAGGCATGGGCCTATACCATCTGCCTCAGCGAAGTGGCCGTCTGATTGAGATGCTCTGTACCTGAGAGCGTCTGCGTCAGGCCCGCTGCGGTTTCTTTTGAACCTCGATCAATCACTGCCATCGCTTCTACCACCTGGCGAATCGCATCTACCTGCTGCTTGAGCGTCAGCGACACTTGCTGATTGTTGATGACCACCGTATCAATGGATTCCTTAATGCCCTGAAAGGCGTGATCGGCGTGCTGAGCCGCTTGCACTCCTGTTTTCACAGTTTTGGTACCTTCTTCAGTCACCATCACCGTGGCGTTGATGGCTTTTTGAATCTCATTGACCAGCGTATTGATCTTCTCAGCCGATTGCTGACTTTGGTCAGACAGCTTGCGAATCTCATTGGCGACGACCGCAAATCCTTTACCATGTTCGCCAGCTCGCACGGCCTCTACAGAAGAATTGAGCGCCAGCATGTTGGTCTGGTTGGCAAAGTCAGCCACCAGCTCAGAGATACCGCCAATCTGTCCGGCCTGACCGCTGAGGTTGACAATCTGCTCTGCGATCGCTTCGACCTTCTGCTCTAGCGTGAACATACCTTCAAGCGTTTCGCCAACCGCGTGGCTGCCCTCTTGAGTTCGCTGTAGCGCCCGTTTGGCTGCAACTACAGCGGCATTGGCCTGCTCCGCCGACTGGCGAGAAGAGGCTTCGAGCTCATCCATTGTCGTGGTGGTTTCATTGACGGAGGCGGCCTGCTGATTGGCGACTCGCTCCTGCTCAGCTATCGTTGAGAAAATCTGTTGACTTGCCGAAGAGATGCCGTTGATCAGCTGCTGGATCAGCTCAACCAGCTGACGACCCCGCAGAATACCCAGCGGCAGCGTCACTAGGGTAGCAAAGATCACCACTAGGAACGCCACCCGCTTAAACGCATTCACAGAGCTATAAACGCTGCCGCGAGGGGCCTGCTCGAGCACATACAAGTGCCGCCCGGCCTGATTGGGGCTAAAGTCAACTTTGGCATAGCTAATCACCTGCCCATCGGCCTCAATCGTGCCTTCTTCGCCAGTCAAAACAGCCTCAGCGACTTTTTCGGGATAGTCAGTTTTGAGATTGTCGTCCAGTCCTAGGTCGAGTCCCCACTCCTTCGCCTCGTCGGGATGAGAAATATAAGAGCCATCCGCAGCCACCAGCATCAGCTGTTCGCCCTCGCGAACTTCTTCTTCCGTTTCTAATCCCTCGACTAAATCGACAAACTCATCGGCAAAGATATTGCCGACAATAATGCCGCGCGGGTTGCCAGCGGCATCTCGGACCGGTGTGGTGTACTGCATCACCGGCTGTTGGGGCTGAATGATCCGCTTTTGCTCAACCTGCAGGTTCACTCGAGAAACAGCCACATCGCCGACCTCAAGCTGCATCGTCTCATTAAAGTAGGGGCGATTCGCTTTATTTTGCAGCTCCGAATCTGGAATGACGCGAATCTGGTCGCGGTTCTCATTATCTTTCTCAATGCGGATGAGTTCGTTGCCATTTTCATCCATGTAGCGAAACTTTTGATACCGCGACTTCGACTCCAGCAGCGCAACGAAAGTCTTGGCTAGCTCATCGCGCCAGGCCTGTGTGGTTAGCCCGGTCTCTGGATCAGTGCCACCAGCGGCCCGAGCGCGAATAATGCCCTGCACCGACGCAGACTGACTCAAAAATAAAACATCATCATTGACACCATTCAAGAAGGTATCGATCATGCCGGCTTCATTCAGCGTTTCTTCTTCCAGCTCTTCAACCGCTGAATCAGACGCAGCTCTTGAGAATGAAAGCGTGCCATATAGCCCGACTGTGGCTGGCAGCAAATTACTGAGAATCAAGAGCACGAGTAGCTGGTGCTGCAGCCGAATTTTTTTGGAAGGTTTGAGAAGTTTTGCGATCATTATGGGGGACTACCTAGCAATGTTCAAATATGCGGAAAAATAACCCGTTACAGGCACGGGCCAAGAAAATGGCGGCTCTGCAGCCGGCACGAGCAGCGGTTAAATCGCCGCTGTTGCTAACGGTGTTAAGTGAATGAGAGCGTAATGAGCTACTGCAATGCTGAAGTATTTAGAACCTATTACAGTGACTGAGAGAGGATAACCGGAACGATATATCAAGTTGTATATCTATAAACAGATACAACCCGATAGACACAACCAGACAGACACAACCAGAGAAAGCATCAGCAGCCAAGCCTTCAAGCAAGCGCCGTAGAGTAGATGCCTCAGTCGTCAGCATCAGCTTGGCCCCGACCCGATCGCAACCGAATGGTCGAGGTATTCATCAAAGTTTTGTGATGGCTGTGAGCTAAATTAAGCTTTGATAAATATAAGAAAAGCGCAAAAAATAGAGTGCTTACGCAAGTAAACAGCTGATAAACTTGAGGCACCGTTCTCTGTCATCAGCTTCCCGCCGCGATCGCAGCTTACCCTTTTACTATGACTCCTGACTGTGCGATCGCAATTTGAGCCGGACTCGGCCTTTCACAAACCGTCTTTCACAAACCGTTAACCTATGTAGCTTAAATGTGCCGTATAGAGAGTTAGCGCAGCCTAATAGAAGCCTCGCTTAGATAGCTTCACTCACGTTTCTCGCAGCAGCGGTACCGGCTGGTGAAATCTTTTGATATGTTTAACTCCTGATTCTTTCCAGAATTCACACTTAAGTTGAAGTATACAAAAGCAAGCCCCAGCCCACTTCAGCCAGATGGCTCAATCGAAAGCCACCGACCACGCTGCTGATTGCTCGCCTGTTATCAATCCTGGATGATAGCTCCGGTCGTTCAGGTATCTCCGTTCCTATTTCAGCGACTTGTTTGCAGCAACCCTGTCAAAAATGACATCTCAAACTCTTTCCGAAACTATTGACCATCTCTCTGGCTTACAAAAGGGCGTTCTTACTCTACTTAGCGCCTCAGAGACGTGGCAGCTACATCTAGACAGCGGTCGGCTCATTTACCCTGTCAGCGAACATCATCGAGTCAGGCGGTGGGATCGCGCTATCCGGCAGCAGCGGCCACACTGGAACTGGGGCACTGCTGCGGCATGGCAGTCAGGCCAGTCCTTTTGGGAACTGCAGCTGCTCGAAGCCGGCTTTGCCCAAAATCAGCTGAGCCCCTTGCAGGCTAAGCTAGCTATCCGCAGCGCTGCCCAAGAATGCTTCTTTGACCTGAATCGCAGCAACGATCTCAAAGTTGAATGGGAACCTGTCACCACATCCCTATCCCATAGCTGCCAGACCGCCATTTTATCAACCCGAGAAATTCAGATGCTGCATCATAAGGCGGTTAATATGCAGCAAGAATGGCAAGAGGCGGGCCTAGGAGACTTTAGTCCCAATTTGGCCCCTATCCTCACGCAGGAAATCGCATCCGAAAAGCTGCCGGTACCGCGCTCCTACTTTGGCGGCCACTTTAACGTTTGGGATATTTCTTTAGAGCTTGGGCTGTCGCTAACTAAGCTGGCGCGATCGCTCGTGCCGCTGGCGCTCAACAGCGTCCTGCGCTTCGACCAAATTCAAGACCTGTCGGCTCCCACAGCTACCGACTCGCAGCCCAGCGCCGATGCTCATACCGCCCAAGCGCCCAAAGCGGCTCAGCGACCGCTGCTGGTTGCCTGCATTGACGATAGTCCGGTCTTGGCCCACACCCTCAGAAAAATTTTGACTTCAGTGGGTCATCAAATGATGAGCATTCAGGAGCCGATGCGCGGCTTTTCCTTACTGATTGAGCATCGCCCCGATCTAATCTTGCTCGATCTCAACTTACCGAACGCCGACGGCTACAGCATTTGCAAGTTTTTGCGAGACACGCCGGTCTTTGAAAAGACGCCAATCATCATCTTAACGGGCCAAGATAGCCATATTGATCGGCTCAAGGCTCAGCTGGCTGGCGCGACGGCCTTTTTAGCCAAGCCGCCCCGGGCTCATGAGCTGCTAGCCACCATTCAGGAATATAGCGTTTAATCTTCAAGCCGCTCGGCGTATACACTAAGAAAATCGCCCGCCCTGTGCTGGCGATGTGCTGCGCTTGTAGCATCTATGCTGAAGTCTCGCCTATTTCGGAAACCGATGCTTTTGTTAGGAGGGGGGGTAGCCAGTCTGTACCTCAGCGTCTGTCTATTTCTTTATGTCTATCAGCCGCGCCTTATTTTCAAGCCCGATCTCAATCTAGGGATTAGCCCTGCCGATCTGCAGCTTGAGTACGAAGAAATCTGGCTACCGGCTGGGCGATCGCAGCTGCACGGCTGGTGGCTGCCAACGCCTGAATCTGACCGCGTGCTGCTCTATCTGCACGGCAACGGCGAAAATATCAGCGCCAATCTAGAACACGCCCGTCGCTATCAGCAGATGGGCTTTTCTGTGCTGCTGTTTGACTATCGCGGCTATGGCCGCAGCCAAGGGCCGTTTCCGTCTGAGCAGCGCGTCTATGAAGATGCTGCCCTCGGCTGGAACTACCTCACCCAGCAGCGTCAGATTGACCCCCAAAATATCTGGATCTTTGGCCATTCTCTGGGCGGTGCGATCGCCATTGACCTAGCCGTCAAGCATCCCGAAGCCGCCGGGCTAATTGTCGAAAGCTCCTTCAGCTCTATGCAGGCAGCGGTCGCCTCTACCGGGCAGTACGGCTGGATACCCGTCAACCTAATTTTGCATCAGCGCTTTGACTCGCTCACTAAAGTTGCTCAGCTACAGCTGCCCGTCTTTTACATTCACGGCCTAGCTGACGAGACCCTGCCCGCCTATATGAGCCAAGATCTCTATGCCGCCTCGCCTGAGCCCAAAGCCCTATGGCTCGTTCCTAACGCTGACCACAACGACGTTGCCAGCACCGCCGGTGAGCAGTATTTTCAGCAGGTGCAGGCCTTTATTGCCGATCATCAGTAGCGTCAGCTAGGCAAACTGCGTCCTCTCGTTCAAAATCTGCGTTTGCTGGCGCGGTGGAATACCCGGCAGCCGCCCAGTATTGATGGCGTACCAGATGTGCCGCAGCAGCAGCCCCGGATCGCCCGTATCCGGATTTTCAGTAAAGTAGCCGTGGCCGGTCGGTGAATCATAGCGCGTATTAAAGTCATCGCAGTCAATCGCATAGACATTATTGGCCACCTGATCGAGCTTTTCTGGCCCGGTATGCCCTAGCCGACGAGAGGTTGTGCCGTTGCGCGTATTGGCCACCTTGCTAGCTCTTAGCGCCAGATCATCGGCAGCATAGTAGACCAGCACGTTGCGCGCCGACTGCGCGATGTATTCCCCAGGGTTGCCATAGGCCAGCGTTTCATTCACCAAATCAGCCGCCACCATAAAAATATTGCGAAACAGCAGCGGCAGCCCCAGCGGCCGATAGTACTGCACCGTTCGCGCAAAGGCCCCGCGCATCACCCGGTTGCCCATCGAGTGAGCCAGGATGTTAATCCGCTTCGTGCAGAGATCGGTCGTCGCCAGCGTGGTGAGATCCCCGACCGTATTGCTGTGGCTGCGCCAGTGCATAAACTTTTCAAACAGCCGCATATAGGCAAAGTCGCTAGCATCGGCTGCTTTTTGATCGTCAAAATAGTCTTGCACCATGCCCAAATCATTGTCGCAAGGCCAGATCAGCGGCACCACCAAAACCCGCTGGGCCGGCTGACCGGCTGCTTCAGCATTCGCCTGCATTACCCTGAGCAGCCGCTGCAGCTCCTCAGCCCGTGGAAAAATTGCCCCCTCTGGCAGGCTGGAATAGCCGTGCAGGTATAGCAAAATCTGATCGACCGAGGCCGACTTGAGCGCCTCAAAAAAAGCAGCGCTGCCAATTTCGGTATAGTCGCCTGGCCCAGCGCGATCGCAAAAATAGACAGACTGCTCTGCCTGATTATTCTCTAAATCAAAACTGACCGAGCGCGGTAAGTCGTAGCCCTCTATGGTTGCGGGCGTTGGCCCTTGCTGTAGCACACGATTTGTCACAAATAACATAGCAGCGCAGTCGCGAATGCGGATATAGCTGTTTTTCCGGACGGCGGCTCATAAAACCGGGATAAATCCTTAGAAGCCGACAGTCGCCTTCTAGGAAATTCACCCCCAATGAAGTCCCCGCCCGTCCTAATCTACGTCATTTTAGGCGTGATACTGCTGCCGCTTAGCGTTTCTCAGGATTGGCAAACCCAAGCAGAAATCTTACGCGACTGCGTGCTGCTCGTCTGGGCCGTTAGCGTCGTTAATCTGCTCTACCTCAACGGTGCGCTCAACCACGTTCTCGGCATCAAGCCCCGTCAGCTGTTTGGCCTGGTTGGTATTGTCTTTGCGCCGCTGCTGCACACCGGCTTTAGCCACCTGATCTCCAATACGGTGCCGTTTATGCTGCTGAGCTGGCTAGTCATGCTGCGCTCAGCCGATCTTTTCTTTGCCATCAGCGTTTGGATTATGACAGTCGGCGGATTGGGCACCTGGCTCATTGGCCGCGATCGCAACCACATCGGTGCTAGCAGCGTTGTTTTTGGCTACCTGGGCTACCTCATTGCCGTCGGCTATATCGAAACCACGCTGATTGCCATCCTCACCACGCTGGCTGTTCTCTTCCTTTACGGCAACCGTCTAGGTACCATGCTGCCTAGCAGCCAAACCAGCGCCATCTCCTGGGAAGGTCACCTTTTCGGATTTCTCAGCGGTGCCTTCGCTGCCTATCAGCCCAATCTTTTAGGACAGGTAAACCTCTGGCTCAGTCAGCTGTAGCTCGCCCGCCGACTGAGCACTAGCAGCGCTGAGATCTGTGCCACTTTCGCTTGTGGCATACGTTAATCCTTGTCACTAATTCAGCCTGATTTAAGCTTCACACGACATCATGTAGATAAGCGCCTTTGGAGGATGAATCATGAAATCTGCGATGGTCAGCGGTCTATCAGCGCTACTGCTTGCCTCGGCTGGCATTCCTGCGATCGCAGCCCCGCAGGTTGCCGTCCCTCAAAATAAGCAAACCAACGCCTCTTTGCGAACCGCCATTCGTCAGGACGAAACCCTCTATCTCGACAACGACACCGCGTACGAGTACAACCTGCGGCTTGAGAGCGAAACCACCGTTGACGGTTTGCGCCTGCCCGTCGGCAGCATCGTGCGCGGCAGCTTTGAACCCATTGACGGCGGGCTCCAATATGTTGCCAACTCCGTTGAAGTGAGCGATCGCATCTACCCCCTCAGTGCCGCCTCTGAGCTGCTAGCCGACCAAAAAGATCCGCGCCAAACCGACACCGGCGATATTGTTGAAGATGCCGCCATTGGTGCCGCCGGCGGCGTCCTCATAGGCGAAGTACTCGGCGACGTAGACCTTTGGGAAGTGATCGGCGGTGCCGCCGCCGGTGTGATTGTTGGCAATACGACAGCCCCTTCCGTAGTTGTGATTGAGCCCGACGAGACAATTGTGCTCTACACGCGCTAGAAGCAGCCGACAAGCGTGAGCTGCTCATCAAGCTAGCAGGTCCCAGATTAGCCACACCTCGAAGCAACCACTGTCCGCAGCGCGAATGCGCGTGTCCCCGCCAGAAGACCAAATCCGTCCCCTGCGCTACTCTCCAGCCTCCTCTTATCGGGATTCTTAAGAAAGTTACAGCAATAACGCAGCTATCTCCTCACTCCCGACTTCCTCTCGATTAGCCCTTACGGTAGATCGCATAGTCCTAATCAAGCGTACCAGGAGGGCTCATGCAGACCGTTGTTCAACCTGAGATCAAAGATGCGTTCGCCATTGCTGCCGAAGTCTCTCAGCAGCTTGCCGCTAACGCAGTTGCTCAAGATCTCGCTGCCGATATTCCGACTGAAGAAGTCTCGCTGCTCAAACAGTCAGGACTGCTGCTGCTCGGCATTCCACGCACCTACGGGGGCGCTGGTGCCACCTTTCCCGAGCTCTATCAGATTACGCGTATCCTGGCGCAGGCACAGGGCTCAGTCGGCCAGCTCTACGCCAACCATATCACCTTGATTCACATGGCTGCAGCGCTAGGTCGACCCGGTCAGGCCGAAGATTACTATCGGCTCACCGCTGATCAAAACCTCTTCTGGGCCAATGCCTTTAACGCGCTTGACCAGCGCCTAAAAATCGAGCCAGCCGACGACGGCTTTCGCGTCAACGGCACTAAGAGCTTTGGCACGGGCGTTGTCTGCGCTGATATCAATGCCTTCACAGCGGTTCAAGCCGGCGTTGATGCTCCAGTTGTATTTGTTATTCCCAAAGAACGCGCCGGCGTCAGTTACAACTATGACTGGAACAACATGGGCCAGCGCCGCACCGCCAGCGGCAGCTACACCTTTGAGAACGTTTGGGTAGCCCCCGAAGAGATTGTTGGTCCACCGCCGCTGCCCGAGGGCGGCTTCCCAACCCTAATTTTTCTAGTAGCGCAGATCAGTAAAATCTATACCTATCTCGGCATTGCCGAAGGCGCGCTTACTGCTGCCAAAAACTACACCTCAACCCAGAGCCGACCCTGGCTCACTTCCGGTGTTGAAAAGGCAACGCAAGATCCCTATATCTTGCACCGCTACGGCGAATATTGGACCGAGCTGCAGGCGGCCCTGGCGCTGGCTAACCAGACGGCCTCAGCGCTGCAGACCGCTTGGGAAAAGGGCACCGAGGTTACCGCAGCCGAACGCGGTGAGCTGGCTATTCTAGTCGCTGCTGCCAAAGCCACGGCCATTAAAACCGGGCTGACCATCACCAACCATATGTTTGACCTGATGGGCGCTCGCGCTACCGCCGCCCGCTATGGCTTTGATCGCTACTGGCGCGATCTGCGCACCTTTAGCCTGCACGACCCGATTGACTATAAGTTCAAACATATCGGCAACTGGCTGCTAAATCAGGAGTATCCTACACCGAGTGCTTACTCCTAACAGCTCACGCCATCGCAAAGTTTGTCGGGTCTTGGTCTCGCCGATGCCTAATCGGAATCGGCGGGCCTTGCCGATCGCCGGCCAGCGCCGCTGTGGCTTCTAAGGCTGCTCTCAGTCGCTTCGCCGCATAGATTGACATATCGCGCGGCACGTTGATGCGATCGCGCAGATATCTCAACCCCTCATCCGTACCGGCTGGTGGCGTATAGGCTGCGTCCGTCATCAGGTGAGTCAGCGCACAGCGCAGCGCCTCGTCAAATTGCCGATCTTCTGCTGGGTTCACCCGCACAATATTGGCGCGATGCTTTAGCACCCGCTGCAGCGCCTCCGCCCGTGAGCTTTCCGGCTCTGGGTAGCCCACATCCGGCAGCCCCAGCCAGGGGCCCTGATCGACCCGCTGCTGATTGCGTGCCGCCTCGGGCGTGCCGTTATCATAGCAGCCGCCCATCTGCGGCGGCAGATCGTGCGCGTGGGTATGAAAGTCGCTCTGCGTGCCGCGATAGGTTGAGCGTGTCTCAATGCCATCAAACCAGTCGCTCAGGCGCGGGTTCTCCTCACGCAGCGAATAGCCCTTGTAGTAGAACAGGCTAGCATTCATCCGCTCCACGTAAGGGATAAACACCACGTCGGCGATGCTAAAGTCTTCTAGAAAATAGGGGCCAGGTGTGCTAGCCAGCGCAGCCTCGACCTTAGCGACCACAGCCACAAACTGATCGCGGTTATACTGCTCCTCTCTGAGCGATCGCGCCGGGTAGCACAGCCAGCTGCACCAGGCTCGAAACAGCAGCCGCTCTAGCTGTCGCAGCGGCATCACCGGCGAGTCTTGCATCGCGTAGCCTAGCGGCCCAAATGCCTGCTCTAGCGCCATCAAAATATCGTCGCTCTCAGTGATCAAGCGCCCGTCTAGCTCCAGCGCCGGCAGCATCCCAGAAGGCACCTTGCGCTTATACCAGCGCTCTTTCTGCCCGTAGCAGAACATGGTTACCTTTTGAATGCGATACGGAATCTGCTTTTCCTCTAGCCAGAGCCACACCTTCTGGCAGTAGGGGCACCAGGCATGATTATCGCGATAGAGCGTCACCCGCACCGCCGCTTCCGGCTGACCAAACAGGCGCAGCCGCGCCTGAGCATTGGTCGGACCGTTGACGGTCTCTCTCTGGTAGTCGGTGAGCGCTTCTAATTCGGGCCAGCTTAGCGGAGCAGCAGTCATAGCGTAAACAGACGGTGGGTTGCTCTGATGATTATAAGCCGCCCCAGAACAGCCGATCGCTGAAGCGCTCGGTTCCTCTGGCGAATGAAGCAATGGCGCAGAAAAATCATGCATTGCAGGCTGTAGGCTGCCGTGTCCCCCAGCCTGCGACCTAGTTAATCTAACCGCACTCGCCGAATCAGCACCGTTACCCATCGATCGCCGCTGGGCTGCGGCTGGCTCCAGTCGTTGGGCTCAGCAAAGCCAACCTTATGCAGCGTCTTCACCATTTTTTGCAAGGCTGGCCATGAGCCTTGGATGCTGAGAGATACCTCCTCAAAGCGAGGCGAATCGTCAAACGACACCGGCGGCGCACCTGCGCCCGAATTATTTTGAAACATGGTCTGATCTCCTATGGATGGGGTTGCCCTGAGCGAAGTCGAAGGGCAACGAGTTTGGTGCCCCCGCACCCTGAGCGAAGTCGAAGGTACGGGGGCGTTTGGAAATCAGCCCAAAAACTTAGCCACCCCACGGCTGGTTAGCACAATCGGGGTGGCTAGGTTGTACCATGCAACCTAACCCTTCCGAACTGCTTGTGTCAGTTTGGCGGGGCCAGCTGCTCGCTTGGTATTCGCAGTACCGGCGGGCAGCGCTAAGTTTATGGATCTGATTTACCGCTGAAACAGCGGCTTAATGATTGACAATATCGGAAATTCGACGCCTCAGTCAACCCGTTCAGAAATACGTGCATTGTAAAAGGCTTATCTCCAGATGCTGGTCTTTATATGTTCTACATAAAGCCTACCTATCAGAAGAACTTGCGCAAAAATACTCCTGAAGTTTCTTAAATTAAGCTCAAAATGAATGGACATTCTTCAACATCTTGATCGCCTCAAAGCCCAACTCGACACCCTGCGCCCTATCGATCCCGATCTCCTCAAAAACCTCCAAGAACTCTACACCGTCCGCCTCACCTACAATTCCACCGCTATCGAAGGCAATACCCTCACCGAAACCGAAACCCAGATCGTTCTTGAAAAAGGCATTACCATTGGCGGCAAATCTCTCCAAGACCATTTAGAAGTCATCAACCACGCCGAAGCCCTTGACTTTGTGCGCAACCTCGCCCGGGACAATACCCCCATCACCGAATGGGAAATTCGCCAGATTCACAGCCTGGTCTGCAAAGGCGATAGCCATGCAGGTGCTTACCGTACCGTCAACGTCATTGCCGCAGGCACCAACTACCGCTATCCTGACGCCATCAAAGTCCCCGACCTGATGACCGATTTTGGCAACTGGCTCGCCCAATATCACCCGCTGCACCCTGTCGAAACAGCCACCGAAATTCACGCTCGCCTCGTCACTATCCATCCTTTCACCGACGGCAACGGCAGGGTTGCTCGCCTGCTGATGAACCTGCACCTGCTGCGCACTGGCTACCCCATCGCCGTTGTCCAGGCTGCTGACAGAGCCGCCTACATTGATGCCGTGGTTGCCTGGCAGGCAGGTAACCCTGAACCCTTAATGCTCATGGTGGCCAACTGCGTCAAAGCAGCAGCGATTGAAATCCTAAGTTTGGCCGATAATTAAAATGTCTGAATAAATCGCAGGCATGCAATGGAAAATCATGAAAACTAACATTGAAATAGACGATACATTGATTGCAGACGCCCTGAAAACCACTGGGCTCACAACCACCGATCAAGTCATCGAGCTAGCCCTAAAAATGCTAATACAGCTGAAGCGGCAGGAAAATATCAAATCTTTTCGGGGCAAGTTACCTGTATCCGTTCAGGGGTTAATGAAAAATTAGGGATTGTAGCTGTTCAATTCAGCTAAGCTCGGTCTATATCAGGTGAGATGGCGATGCCAGACGAAATCGAGATAGCTGGGATACGAATCGCGC
>JAAHIA010000430.1 GCA_010671975.1 Leptolyngbya sp. SIO4C1
TGCAAATGGTAGAATCTCCAACCTTTAAGGTTGGAGATTCTACCATTTGCTCACCGCGAAACTGCTTGAGCTGATAGGCCCCATCCACCAGCTGATAGATAGAAACAGTGGGCAGCTGCAGGTTATCGACGCAGCGATTGACCCCAACTGCGAGATAGTCAACCACCCAATATTCTGGTACGCCGATGGCCTCGTATTCTTTGAGCTTTTCGACGTGATCGTCGCGCCAGGTCGAGGTGCTGACAACTTCAACCACCAGCAGCGCCGGCGCCTTAAACACGATTGGCTGATCGATCAGCGCATTGACTGCCTTGAGCGGTACGACCACCACATCGGGCAGCCTCACGCCGGCTGATGTCCGCTGCCCAGCTTCGCGAAAGGCTTCCCATGGCAAACCGCTGAGGCCGATTTCAACGTCGAACTTACGTTCAAGAAATTTAGTAATTCTGAGATGCCCCGTCGTTGGCTGCTTCATTTCTACTAAGCGTCCCTGCACTAGCTCATAGCGCGTGTCGGTTCCGTCGGTATGGCGAAGGTAGTCGTCGTAGTTTAGTAACTGAGCCTGCATGCTTAGAAAGGCCCTCAACGTAAACAAACTATAGCGCAGCTCTATTCTAGCCGCTGACGCAATCCTAACAGTTTGGCTAGGGCAGCTTGTAGCTAGCAACCCGCACCGTTAGCTCAGCCTGCTGGGGATTTTGCGTGAAGATAAAGGCACCGGCCACTTCTTCTTGACTCGATAAAAAGTCGATTTGCTGCTCACCAGCTTCAATCAGCCGACCGTCAAGGCGCAGTTCGGCCACCACCTGCACGGTCTCTGCTGTTTCGCCACCAGTGTTGATAACAGTAAACGACACGTAGTACTGCCCGCCGGCCTGACGAATATCTGAGTGAGTCACTGCTTCTAAGATGGGCGGCTGCTGTTTGCGATCGCTCGCCCACAGATAGCCAACGCCGCCTAAGACGCCGGCCAAAATAATCACGGCAATGACAAAGCTGATCCATTCGGCGGGTGACTGCGGTACCTGCTGCTGATCGGTGGGCGGCTGGCTGGTTGCTTGTGAATCAGACTCGCTCATAGCGCCAGCCTTCCAGCGGCACCGCCAATGGTTGCCGGCAGACCTAAAATCAGAATGTGACGAAAGGCCAGATCCCATGGCGTCGCTAGGCTGATCTGTCGAAAAAAGCCGAGCATCAGCGCCGCTGCTAGCAGCGACACCAGATAAGAAATAACCGTTTCACTCAGCGGGCTTTGAAATAGCCCCTTTTGCAGCTGCCGCTGTCCCTGTCGGGTAAAGTTGGCCTGAAACACGATGCTATACGACAGGATGAGCGAAATTACTACCGTCAGCAGCAGCCAAGGTCCGTCGACGGCAGAAACTAGCATCATCACTTCGTCAGTGGGGGCAATGCTAAAGGCAATAATGGTAGCCCCAATCAGCGTAGCGCCAATATCGGCTACGGTTTCATTCAAATTGCCTTCTGGAAAAAAGCGCTGTGACAGCGATGGCTTGCCGGTTGGGTCGGACGTTGAGTCTTCGTTTTCTCGTAAAAACTGATTGGCTAGCGCCACACCCAGCGAAAAGGGCACGCTCTCAAAAATGATTTTGCCCAGCGCTTCGCTTAGGCGAGTTTCAAACGTGACCTGTCGCAAAATGACCAGCATCAGGGCAGCGCACACTAGCCCTAGGGCAACAGCTTCGATCGCATCCCCGATGGCTTCTCGCTCAGTGGTTGCCCTAGCTTTACGGAACCCTTCTGTTTGACTCAGCAGATAGACCACAATCAGCGTGATCAGCAGCGCAGCTATCAGTCGAGGCGGGGTTACTATCGAGCCAATCCACCAGACTTCGACCGTGTAGAGCAGCGGCACGCCAAATAAAAAGCCGCCGCAGATGCCGCGCACTAGATCGTCAAGTTCATGATTGAGCTGAGATCGCCGAAGTCGTCTTTTAGATTTCGCCATGTTTTCGCCATGTTGAAGCTGAGGCGATGAAGAATAAATCAGCTGAGGCTTATTAGTATAGCTGGATACCGATGCCTAAAGTTAGCTGTAAGAGCGGAGCCCTCGCGTACAATTAAAGCTTAGCTTTGAGGCCGCCATGAGTACGCCCCGCCTGCATCCCGACATGATTGAAGAAGTGCGATCGCGCGCTGACATCGTCGATATCGTCTCAGAGCAGGTGGTGTTGAAAAAGCAGGGCAAAGATTTCACAGGGCTATGCCCGTTTCACGATGACAAGTCGCCCAGCTTTAGCGTCAGCCCCAGTAAGCAGTTTTACTACTGCTTTAGCTGCGGGGCCGGGGGCAACGCCTTTAAGTTTTTAATGGAGCTGGGCAAGCGCTCGTTTAGCGACGTGGTGCTTGATTTGGCCCGGCGCTATCAGGTGCCGATAAAGACGCTAGAGCCGGCGCAGCATCAGGAATTTCAGCGCAAGATTACGCTGCGCGAGCAGCTGTTTGAGATTGTCTCGGTGGCGACTAAGTTTTACGAGCATGCCCTGTTTCAGACTGACGGGCAGCAGGCGCTGGCCTACCTGCGCAGTGAGCGACAGCTCAGCGATGCGGTGATTCGCCAGTTTCAGCTGGGCTATGCGCCAGACGGCTGGCAGCCGCTCTATGGCTACCTCATCGAGCAAAAGCACTATCCGGTAGAGCTGGTAGAAAAAGCCGGGCTGATCGTGCCGAAAAAACAGGGCACCGGCTACTACGATCGCTTTCGCCATCGGCTGATGGTGCCCATCCACGACGGGCAGGGGCGCGTGATTGGCTTTGGCGGCAGAGCGCTAGGCGACGATAAACCGAAGTATCTCAACTCGCCAGATACGGACCTGTTTGATAAAGGCAAGACACTGTATGGACTGGATAAGGCCAAAGGTGCGATCGCTAAGCAAGACCGCGCCATCGTGGTCGAAGGCTACTTTGATGTGATTGCGCTGCACGCTGCTGGAATCGGCAACGCCGTGGCCTCGCTAGGAACGGCGCTAAATATCGGACAGGTGAAGCAGCTTTTACGCTACACCGAATCCAAGCAAATCGTGTTTAATTTTGATGCTGATGCGGCCGGCATCAAGGCCGCCGAGCGCGCCATTGGCGAAGTTGCAGATATGGCCCATCGCGGCGACGTGCAGCTGCGCATTTTAAACATCCCAGCTGGCAAAGACCCAGATGAATTTCTCAAAACCCACGTGCGCGAGGAATATGAGGCACTGGTTGAGGCCGCGCCGCTTTGGCTCGATTGGCAAATCAGCTCAGCCCTGGCTGAGTGTGATTTGAAGCAGGCCGATCAGTTTCAGCAGGCTTCGCAGGCGGTGGTGGCGCTGCTGAGCGATATTGCCAATGCCGACACCCGCACCCACTACATTCGTCACTGCGCTGAAATCTTTAGCAACGGCGATGCGCGGCTGGTGCCGCTGCTGGCCGAGAATTTTTTAGCCCAGGTGCGCCGCAGGCGTCGGTCGCCAGAGCCGTTCGCTGGGCCTAAAATTGTCCACAAGAGCTCGCTAGAAGAAGCCGAAGGGGCGCTGCTGCGGGTCTACATTCACGCGCAGAAGCACCGCGATTTGGTGGCAGCGGCACTGGAGGAGCGCGACCTGCAGTTTAGCTTTTCGCACCATCGCGCCCTCTGGCGAATTCTGCTGCAGTGGCAGGACGAACTCAGCCAAGACGACATCAATCTGCTAGAGCGGCTGCGCAATCAGTCTTCTGAAACGACCGGACCGCTGTCTCAGGTGCATCACCTGCTCTACCTAGATGAAAAAACGCAGCGGGATATCTTACGGGCACCGCTGGTGGTGCGAGCAGCGGTTGCCTGTTTGGAAAAAACGATGTGTGAGAAGCGCTATCGCTATTTTTTGAACCTCTGGGCTGAGAGCGATTTGAGCGCTTCGCCCGAGCAGCAGGCCTATTATCAAAAGCAGATCTATGCTGAGAAAAAGCGCATTGCCGAGCTAGAACAGGAGCGACAGGTCGATTTTGAAGACTTGGCGACGATGCCTTGGGTAGGTGAGTTTTATGGCGAGATTGATCGCGAAGAACACCACCACGTCGCCGGCGTTAAGTTCGCC